>JBJTVN010000265.1:0-4790 GCA_046081225.1 Alphaproteobacteria bacterium | reverse complement strand
ATTCGTAACGCCCGCGTTCATTTGGTCTTGCCAGAGCGACAACTGTTTTCTGAGGAAAAACAGGCACCGTCGGCTTCTGTGTTTTTGCGCCTGAGTTCCTCAACCACCTTGGCCAAATCCCAGGTGATGGCCATTCAATATCTGGTGGCCTCCGCGGTGCCAGAGCTGAAAACCAACGGCGTTTCCATTATTGACAACAACGGCAATCTGATTGCCCATGCCCAGGAAAATCAAGAGGGTGCAGGGGGTGATGCGGGTACCAACGAAGATACGCGCTCGGCGTATCAAGCCCGCATGTCCAGTGAATTAAAAACCCTTTTGGAAAGCACCTTGGGGGTGGGCAAGGTCCGTCTGCAAACCAGTGTGGATATGGATTTTGATCAGGTCAGCACCAACACAGAAACCTTTGATCCTGAAAAATCAGCGGTGCGTTCATCCCAAACGGTCACCGAAGACAATCAAACCACCAACCCCACCAAAACCGTTTCCGTGGAAAACAATTTGCCGGAAAATCAGGGCAAGCAACAGGGGGAAAACGCCGCGCAGGATTTATCCCGCCGATCCGAAGAAACGCTGAACTATGAAATTTCCCGTCAAGTCACCAATCAGGTGCGTCAATCGGGGGTGGTGCGGAAACTGTCTGTGGCGGTTGTTGTGGATGGGATATATGAAACAAATGATAAAGGCGAGCGGACCTATAAACCCCGTAAACCCGAAGAGCTGGAAAAAATTGCCACCATCGTCAAATCAGCCGTTGGGTATGACGAAGAGCGCGGCGATAAAGTCGAAGTCATCAACATGCAGTTCATCTCGTTTTCGGATGATGGCATGGGCGAAGAGGCATCGCTTCTGGATCAGATTGACGTGAATAACTACGTCAAAATCATTGAAACCTTGGTTTTGTCCTTCATCGGTCTTTTGGTCATCTTCCTTGTGATTCGTCCGCTGATGCAAAAGGTTCTGGAAAGTGTCCCTGAAATTACGGGCGGCGAAACATCCGACCAGTTGTTGGCCGCGGCGGGCATTACCCCCGCCCTAGAGGGTCCAGGTGGCAAAGCTATTGCTGGATCCCGTCAGGATAACGCTGATCCCAGCGATATGATCAACATTGATGCCATTAAAGGACAAATTCGCACATCCAGCATTAAACGTGTGGGCGAAATTATTGAACAACACCCAGAAGAAGCCCTGAATATCATTCGTGGCTGGATTTACGAGGGACAATAACCATGGCCGTACGCATTGACCGGGATCAATACAAAACCCTGACAGGGCAGGAAAAAGCCGCCATGCTGATGTTGGCGCTTGGGGAAACCTATAGCATTAAGCTGTTTCGTCTGATGCAGGACGAAGAAATCAGGGAAATTTCCCAAACCATGGCCACCCTTGGCAAAGTGGAAGCGGCGGTCATTGAAAAGCTGTTGATGGATTTTGTGGAAAGCTTTAGCCAAACGGGATCCCTCGTGGGAAGTTATGATACCACCGAACGCCTGCTGGCCCAGGTCATGGACGGCGAGCGGGTAGGGGCCATCATGGAAGATATCCGTGGTCCCGCCGGACGCACCATGTGGGATAAACTGGGGAATGTGAATGAAAACGTGCTGGCTAACTTCCTGAAAAACGAATATCCGCAAACCGTTTCCGTGGTTTTGTCTAAGGTGCGCCCCGATCATGCGGCTAAAGTTTTGGGGCTGTTGCCAGAATCCTTGGCCATGGATGTTATCCAGCGCATGCTGAAAATGGAGGCGGTGAAAAAAGAGGTTCTCAACGATGTTGAAAAAACCCTGCGCAATGAATTCATGAGCAACATTGCCCGCACCAACAAACGCGATGCCTTTGAAATGATGGCTGAAATTTTCAATGGCTTTGATCGCAGCACCGAATCGCGATTCATGACCGCCCTAGAGGAGCGGGATGGGGATTCCGCAGAAAAAATTAAAGCCATGATGTTTACCTTTAACGACCTGAATCGACTGGATCCGACAGGGATTCAGGCGGTGCTTCGCGACGCTGACAAAGAAAAATTGGCTGTGGCCTTGAAAGGGGCCTCTGAGGGGATTCGGGAAATGTTCTTTGGTAACATGTCGGAGCGTGCCGCCAAAATCCTGCGCGAAGACATCGAAGCCATGGGCCCCGTTAAGGTTCGCGATGTGGAAGATGCCCAAATGCACATCGTGCGTGTGGCCAAATATTTGGCGGACAAGGGGGAGATTGATATCTCCGACAGCAAAGGCGGGGATGAATTGGTGTACTGATCATGACACAAAAATTCTTATTTTCTCAGCGCTTTGATGATGTGGGCTTGATGCAGGCACCGGTTCATGTCACCCCCGAACCCGTAGAGATTGACGAGATTCCCGAAGAAACAGGCCCCCTGTTGGTGCACAGTGACGAGGATTTAGCGATTGCCAAGACCCTCGCCTTTGAAGACGGTCGCACCCAAGGCTATCAAGAGGCAGAGGCTCATTTCGAAGCTAAGCACACGCTGGCCCTGGAAAAACTCGCCGATCAAATCACCGGCATCATGATGATGCATAATCATCTGATTCAGGCCATGGAACACACGGCGGCGGATATGGCTTTGGCCATTGCCCGTATCTTTTTGCATAAAATTCCAACGCAGGTGTATCAAAAACAGCTGCGTCAAATGGTTGCGGATTTTTGCGTGCATCATCGCGATCAACAGGGGGTTTTGCGCATCACCTGCCACACGGGGGACATGGCGGCCGTGCGGGAGACCATCGCCAAGCACCCTGAAATGCTGGAAAAAATTCATATCGCAGAAGACGACACCTTCACCCCTGGCGATGTCCAAATGTCCTGGGGGGAGGGTTTTGTAATCTTTTCCCAAGAGCACCTGCGTGAGCAGATCACAACCTTTTTCCAAAGCCACCAACCATCCCCCAAAGGAGACAAAGCATGAGCGACACCATGAAATTGCCAAATCTAGACAACCCAAACGCCAATCCTGAGGAGTTCAGAGATGATCTGGAGGACGAGCCCAATTTGTCCAAACACAAAGTCACCACCCATGACCTAGAGGCCGTTTACACCATTCCCATCAACGTCAAAGCCGTTTTGGGCGAGGCCCGTATGGAGGTCAACCAACTTCTGAAACTGGGCCGTGGGGCCGTGGTGGAGCTGGATCGCAAGGTGGGAGAGCCCATTGATATTTACGTCAATAACCGTCTGGTGGCCCGCGGCGAGGTTGTCATTGTGGATGACCGTTTGGGCGTGACCATGACGGAGATTATCAAATCCGGTGCAGCGTAGTGTTTTAAAAAAAGAACAAAAGGAGAAAACTCATGAGATTGCTCATCGTTGGACATTTGGATGGACATTTCACCCAGGCTGCCGCTATTGCGGTGCGCAAGGGGGCCAAGGTGGCCCACGTGGACACCATGGAAAAGGCCCTGCATGCTTTACGCTCGGGTCAGGGGGCCGATATGGTGATGATGGATGTCATGCTGCCCATCGGCAGCCTGATTGAGCAGATTCAGGCCGAACGCATTTTTGTGCCCGTGGTGGCCTGCGGCATTGGCAACGATACACAGGCCGCTGTGCGGGCCATTAAAGATGGGGCTAAGGAATACATCCCTCTGCCCCCCGATGTGGATCTGATTGCGGCGGTGCTGGAGGCCGTTTCGCAGGATAATCACAAAGTGATTTACCGCGATCCCGCCATGGGCCGTATTGTCAAGCTGGCGGAACAGATTGCCCCGTCCCAGGCCAGTGTATTGATCACAGGGGAATCTGGCACAGGAAAAGAGGTCATCGCCCAATTCATCCACAGCAAAAGCAAACGCGCCGATCACAATTTCATTTCCGTCAACTGCGCCGCCATTCCGGAAAACCTGTTGGAGTCAGAATTGTTTGGGCATGAAAAAGGGGCCTTTACCGGAGCCGTGGCCAGACGTGTGGGAAAATTTGAAGAAGCCAACGGCGGCACCCTGCTGCTGGATGAGGTCACGGAAATGGATCCCCGCCTGCAGGCCAAATTGCTGCGGGCCATTCAGGAACGCGAGATTGACCGTTTGGGGGGATCCCAACCCGTCAAAATCGACATTCGTCTGATTGCCACATCCAACCGCGATATGATGGAGGCCGTGAAAGATGGCACCTTCCGCGAGGACCTTTATTTCCGCCTGAACGTGTTTAATCTGCAAATTCCCCCGTTGCGCAAACGGCCGCAGGATATTGCTGTTTTGGCGGATTATTTCATTAAAAAATACGCCGCTGCCAATGGGGTGTTGCCACTGCCGTTATCGGACAAGGCTTTGGCTAAGCTGGAACTGTACAGCTGGCGGGGCAATGTGAGAGAGCTGGAAAACACCATGCATCGGGCTGTCTTGCTGGCCGAAGGCACCAGAATTGAGGATAATGCCATCATGATGACCAGCGACCTGCTGAAACTGGCGGAGGAAAGCGATGATGACCTCGAGGCCATGGTCACCAGTCTGGACGCTGTGGCTGGCAGCGATCACCCCCTTATCGGGCGGACGGTGGCGGATGTGGAGCGGGATTTGATCCTGAACACCCTCGATCATTGCCTTGGCAACCGAACCCACGCCGCCAACATTTTGGGGATTTCCATTCGCACCCTCAGAAACAAACTGAAACAGTACGAGGATGAGGGGATGAAGGTGGCGCGGGGGTAAGTGTTAGACACTGTTAACAAAGGTCTTGTTGTTTGATTTTTTTGTGTTAATGTAGGGCTAAGAACACAAAAAAATCAGAAGGAATCTTTTTTCTATGGACCAAAAACGTTTATATCCCATCACAGAAGAATT
>JBJTVN010000264.1:0-6508 GCA_046081225.1 Alphaproteobacteria bacterium | reverse complement strand
CCACATATGGCAGTGTGGCATTTTTGGCTGTGCTCGCGCTGTTGATTGTGATGGATGCGGCGGGGTTATCCTTTGCCCTGACTTTGGGGCCGGATCGGTTGCCGTCTTTGATTTTTGATGGCCTCTCTTCGGCGGCAACGTTGGTGTTGTGCGGGATGATGATTGTTTTTTTTGTATTAACCTTAGGGTTGGCGTGGCCGCTGGAGGTGGCTCTGTTGGTGCTGTTTGCCCTGCTGGGGATGCTAATGATGGTGTCAGCAGACTCCTTTCTGGCGTTTTATCTGGGGCTGGAGATGCAAAGTTTGGCCCTGTACGTTTTCATTGCCCTGCAGGGTCGTCAGCAGCCCCCTGCCATTGAAGCCGCCCTGAAGTACTTTATTCTGGGGGCATTGGCGTCGGGGTTGATGCTGCTGGGGATGTCGTTTTTGTATGGCCAGTGGGGTGGGTTGAGGTATGCGCATCTTTTGGGTATTTTGACGCAGCCCGATTTGGCCACCGCCGCCCTGTTGTGGACAACTTTGGGGGCGGGTTTGATTTTGGTGGGCTTTTTGTTCAAGCTCTCCCTCGTCCCCTTTCATATGTGGACGCCGGATGTGTATCAGGCCGCGCCCACCTCTGTGGTGGCGTTTTTGGCCTCTTTGCCCAAGATGGCGGCCACGGTGGCACTGGTGCGCTTGCTGGCGGGGCCGTTTTATCCGTTGATGCCAGATTTGGGGGATATGCTTCGGATCATTGGGGCCCTGAGTATGCTGTGGGGGGCGCTGGCGGGCCTGCGGCAAACCAGTCTGCGGCGTTTGATGGCCTATAGCACCATTGCCCAGATGGGCTTTGTGGTGATGGCCCTGTCTGTGCCCACGGCAGAGGGCATGGGATCCGCGCTGGTGTATGTTGTGGTGTACGCCGTAACGTCGTTGGGATTGTTTGCGTTGCTGATGCGGGTGTCTGACAATGATTTATCGTTCAATGATGTGGCGGGGTTGGTGAAAACGTCACCGGTGACGGCCTATCTGCTGGGGGTTTTTCTGTTGTCGCTGGCGGGTATGCCCTTTTTTGCGGGCTTTTTTACCAAGCTTGCCGTGTTTCAAAGCGTTTTGGCGGGGCAGCATTACGCTGTTGTTTTTGCGGCGGCCCTTTCCAGCGTGGTGGCCATGTATTATTATTTGCGGGTCATTAAGGTTATGATTTTTGATGATGCGGCCACGGATCAGGGGGTGGTTATGGCGAATCATGGGGCCAGTCTGCCCTTGGGGATTGCGGCGGCACTGGCGTTGTGTGTGTTTTTTATTGCTCCGGGCCCCCAAATGATGGACTTTGCCCAAAAGCTGGTGGGGGATTTACGGTCAGAGGCTGTGTCGGCCTCTTCCCCCGATCCTTTTCTTCCTGTCGTGCCCATTGAGAAGGAGTAGGGGGAAGATCATGCTGGAGTTGGGGTATTTTTTTCAGCAATGTCTCAACGGGTTATCGCTGGGGATGCTGTATGGGTTGATTGCCCTGGGGTACACCATGGTTTACGGCATTGTGGGGATGATTAATTTTGCCCATGGGGAGATTTTTATGATCTCCGCGTTTCTGGCCTTTCTGGCCTTTGTGGGCCTGCAGGATGCGGGGGTGATGTCGTTGACGGTGTGCATTGTGGGGATGTTTTTGTTTTCCATGGCCATCACCGCGCTGTATGGCTATGCGTTGGAGGCGGTGGCGTATAAACCCCTGCGCTCTGCCCCCCGTCTGGCCCCCCTGATCACCGCCATTGGGATGTCCATTTTGTTTCAAAACTTTGTGCAGTTGACGCAGGGGGCCCAAGTGAAGGCTCTGCCACCCCTGCTGACGGGCACACAGGTTTTGGGGATGTTTGATCATTTTGCTGTCACCCTCAGCGATACCCAGATTTTGCTGTTCATCAGCACCCTTGTCACCGCCGTGGTGCTGTATACTGTGATTCATAAAACCCCCCTGGGGCGGGCGCAGCGGGCTTGCGCCCAGGATGCAAAAATGGCGTCCTTGCTGGGGATTTCGGTGAATCGTGTGATTGCCATCACCTTTATGATGGGGGCCGTGGGGGCCGCTGTGGCGGGGGTGATGGTGACGCTGTATTATGGTGTCCTTGATTTTTACATGGGGTTTCTGGTGGGGATGAAGGCCTTTACCGCGGCTGTGTTGGGGGGGATTGGCTCGCTGGGGGGGGCGTTGCTGGGCGGTGTGTTGCTGGGGTTGATTGAAACGTTATGGTCGGCCTATTTCGGGGCGGATTACAAAAACGTGGCGGCCTTTGGCGTATTGATTCTGGTGTTGATGGTGCGTCCCCACGGGTTGCTGGGCCGTCCCACCTTAGAAAAGGTTTAGGGATATGCTGTCCTTCCTCCCCACCCGTTTACTGGCCTCGCCCTATGCCAAAATTCTGGGGTGGACGCTGGTGGCGGCGGTGCTGTTTTTTCCGTTTTTTGTGTTGCAGGCGGTGGATCAAAATGGCCAGTTGTCTTTGGCCCCCCTGACCTATCGTCCGTACCTGTTGGCGGTTTTGGGGGTGTTTTTGGGATTGTGCGGTGTGTTTTTTCTGCCGGCCCCCTTAAGGGCACTCGCTCGATCCTGTCCGAATATCACGGTGTCTGAGGGGCAGAAAACGGGGCTGCAGGTTCTGTTGGTGCTGGGTCTCATCATTTTGCCGCTGGTGAGCAATCGGGCGGAGTTGGATTTGGCCACGGTGGTTTTGTTGTCCATTGCGCTGGCGTGGGGGATGACCATTGTGGTGGGGTATGCGGGGCTGCTGGATTTGGGGTATATCGCGTTTTATGCGGTGGGGGCCTATGCCTACGCCCTTCTGAGCACAGGGCATGGGGTGTCGTTTTGGGTGGCCTTGCCGCTGTGCGCCCTGTTGCCGGCGGCTTTGGCGTTTTTTGTGGGGTTTCCCATATTGCGCCTGCGGGGGGATTATTTTGCCATTGTGACGCTGGGCTTTGCGGAGATTGTGCGCACGCTGTTGATCAACGCCCAAGAAATCACCGGTGGCCCCAACGGCGTGGCGGAGATTCCCCGTCCCACCGTGTTTGGCTGGGGCGCGGCGGATTTGGATGAACGCATGATGATGCTGTATGGGTTGGCGTTGGCGTGGGCCGTTGTGGTGTATTGTGTGATGCGTCGCCTGCGGGTGTTGCCGCTGGGCAGAGCGTGGGAGGCCCTGCGCGAAGATGAAATCGCCGCCCGCTCTTTGGGGGTGAACGTGCACAGAATGAAGCTGTCGGCCCATATGATGGGGGCCATGATTGCCGGCATTTGCGGGGCCTTTTTCGCCGCCAAGCAGGGATTCGTCAGCCCCGAGAGCTTTACCTTTCTGGATACGGCGTTTCTGCTGGCCATGGTGGTGTTGGGGGGGATGGGCAGCCCATGGGGTGTGGCCTTGGCGGCCACGTTGATTGTGGCGTTGCCGGAATTTTCACGGTCTTTTGCGGATTATCGGATGCTGTTTTTTGGGATGGTGATGGTCATGGTGATGATTTTCCGCCCTGGGGGCTTTGCGGCAACGCGGCGTCCTTCTATCCTTTACACCCCTCAAGATAAACCATAAGGACACACACGCATGACCGCGCTGCTGACCGTTACGGATCTGAGCATGGCCTTCGGCGGCCTCGTGGCGGTGGATCACATCAGCTTTTCCGTCAAGCTGGGCAGCATTACGGCCATGATCGGCCCCAACGGCGCGGGGAAAACCACGGTTTTTAATTGCGTCACGCGGTTTTATACCCCCACATCTGGCCAGATGGTGTTAACACCCGAGCCAGACTATACGCTGGATTTGCATACCCTATCCCCGTATAAAGTGGCCAAAAAAGCCCGCGTGCTGCGGACCTTTCAGAACATTCGCCTGTTTGGGCAAATGAGCGTTTTGGAAAACGTCCTCATTGGGCAACATAGCCTGTTGATGCGGGCGTCGTCGTGTTCGGTGGCGGGGCTTTTGAACCTACGGCGGTATCGCACTGCCCAGCAGGATGCCATGGATTTGGCCCTGTCGTGGCTGGAGATTATGGGACTCACCGAGGATGCCAACCGCCCCGCGTCTTCGTTACCCTACGGCGCCCAGCGGCGTTTGGAAATTGCCCGTTGTCTGGCGGGTCAACCCCGTTTGCTGTGTTTGGATGAACCGGCGGCGGGGCTGAACCCACGGGAATCTCTGGATTTAAAGGATCTGATTAAAACCATCTGTTATGATCACGGCGTGACGGTGTTTTTGATTGAGCATGATATGTCTGTGGTGATGGACATTTCCGATCATATTTTGGTGTTGGATTATGGCCGCCTGCTGGCCCAGGGCACACCAGAGGCCGTGCGCACCCATCCCGATGTCATTCGGGCCTATTTGGGGGAGGAGGCCTGATGAGCACGCTGTTATCCCTGGAAAATGTCTGCAGTGGTTATGGCCGCATTGCGGTGTTGCAGGATGTGTCCCTGTCTGTGGGGCAGGGCCAGATTGTGTCCCTGATTGGGGCCAACGGCGCGGGCAAAACCACGTTGATGATGACCATTGCGGGTATGCCCCGTTTGTCGTCGGGCCGCATTGTCTTTGATGGGGGGGATATCAGCCAGATGCCCACCGAAACCCTGATCCGGCGGGGTATGGCTTATGTGCCAGAGGGGCGGCGGATTTTTGCCAAGATGAGCGTTTTGGAAAACCTGCAGATGGGGGCGTATTTTTCCCCCCCGTCTTGGTATCGGGACGATCTGGAGGCCATGTTCACCCTGTTTCCCCGCCTGCGGGACCGGATGCGGCAACGGGCGGGGACCATGTCCGGCGGCGAGCAACAAATGCTGGCCATTGCCCGCGCCCTGATGGCCAGACCCAAGCTGTTGCTGTTGGACGAGCCCTCTCTGGGCTTGGCCCCGCTGGTGGTGCGACAGATTTTTGATACCCTGGTGAACTTGCGGAAAACTCTGGGCTTGACTTTGTTGGTGGTGGAGCAAAACGCCCGCTTGGCCCTGTCCGTTTCCGATGAGGGCTATGTCCTGCGCAATGGCCGCATCACCCTGTCTGGCACAGGATCCACCCTGCTGCAAAGCCCCGAGGTGCAGAGGGAGTATTTGGGGGGTGTGGGGGGTGGGGGGTAGGGAGTAGCGGACGTTATGTTCCCCCCCCCCCGCACGCGGGAGAGGGAATACGAATTTCTCTACGCACCACGCACCACACCCCACTCCCCCCCCAAATCTATGCGCTGTGCGTCCAAAGCGCCCATATTTTCGGGGTTGACCGTGGATAACCACGTGACAAAGGGACCGACGTTCAGGGCCTCGGCCAGGGCTTGGCAGTGGCGGGGGTCCAGATGGGAGGTCACATCATCCAGCAAAAGCAGCGTGGGTCTCCGCGCCGCCAGCAGATGGGCAATTTTCAGTTGCAGGCTGAGGATAAAGAGTTTTTGCTCCCCCGTTGAGGCCAGGGCGGCATCCACCTGTTTTTCTTCGTCAAAGGCGGAGAGAACGGATTGATGGGGCCCTTCGGTTTTCCCAAGGGGGCGCAGGGTTTCAGATGCTGGCTATAGGCGGCCTCAACAGACAGGGCGCTTTGGCCAGAGGCGAGGGCGTCTTCGATCCATCCCGTGCAGGTCACAGGGGCATAACGAAAGGGCATGGCCAAGTCATAGGTGTTGACAATCCGCGCCACATCCAAACGCGCCGCTGCAATGGCCACCCCTTGCTGCGCCATCTGCCTTTCCAGCCCCCGATGCCACGCGGGGGAGGTGATATGACGTTCAAACAGGGCGGCGCGTTCGCGGCGGGCCCCCTCGTACAGGCGCAGGTGGGTTAAATGATCGGGATAAAACCCATACACGATACGGTCCCAGAATTTCCGGCGTTCTGTGGTGCCCTCCCCAAACAATCGGTCCATTTTGGGGACATGCCAAACGATGTTCAGGTGATCCGACAGGGCCTGCAGGGGGGCATTTTCCCGATGAATGTGCAGCAGGCGGCGCTCTTTGCCGTGGCTCAGGGCTTCGGCATCCATGGCGGTGCCCAGCGAGAGCGCCTCATCCCCCCTCCCCCCTGCCCATTCCAGATGCACCGCCCAGGGGGCCGCGTGGTGGGCCGATTGCATGGCCCGCAATTTCGCCCCCCGCAGCCCCGTGCCGACGGTGAAGAGGGATAACCCCTCCAGAAGATTGGTTTTGCCCGAACCATTGGGGCCGGCAATCATAACGCGGGGACTGTGGATGGAAAACACCCTATCCTGATAGGTGCGAAAGTGATACAGCCGCACGGATCGAATATGGCCAAACGGGGGAGATGGGTCAGAAATGGCGGGAATTGGGGTCATGTAAAGAGAGATTATTGGCAGGGGCGATAGGACTCGAACCTACAGCCTTCGGTTTTGGAGTCCCAGAAAAACAGAATTCTACAAACATCGACAACACACAACAACATGATTTTAAAGGGTTTATTTTTAGTATTTTGCTGCTGCCTCTTGTCAAAGATTGTGCTTTTTTGCCCCCAAGTGTGCCGCCAGTGTGCCATGGAAAAAGGGTGTTTT
>JBJTVN010000263.1:0-2850 GCA_046081225.1 Alphaproteobacteria bacterium | reverse complement strand
GGGGCGTTGTCAGAGGTGCAATCCCTGCTGGATTATCACCTAACCCCCCACCATCCCGCCATGAAGATGATTGGGGTTCCAGAAATTGCGGGATTTCTTTCGGGGGCATTATCAGAATCTGAAATGTTGCGGCTGGGTATGCAGGCCTCGCGCCGGTATGCCAAACGGCAGATGACGTGGATTCGTCATCAAGTCACCCCCGATGTTGTGTTGCCCTTTTGTGTGGGGGAATCCAATCTGGGGGAAGCCCTTAGCACCGTTTTGACGGCCCTGCCCCATAAAAAATGACGCACGTGCCAAAAACACGCGCGTCAAAACAAAGATGGAGCGACATTAAAAATCATTATAGCCCACCAGAGATTAACACAACGTAAAATAGGGGGACGTTTTTGAAAAAGTTTTTGGGACCTGTGACGTTCTGGTCATTTTTAATATTTTGCGGCAGCTTTCAGGCTCTCAAGCCAAGCCACTCTCCAAGCTTTCTAGAGCTTTCTAGAGAAAGTAGTCACGAAATAAAAAGCATGCTATAAGTTTCCTGTTTTGTTATTTTTAGGACTTACGTAGAACCTTTGCGAACACAGCGAAGCAATACAGAAAGGCCACTACGGGAAAGACTGGATTGCCACGCCTCCTCTGGAGGCTCGCAATTGTGCGTAAGTCCCAATGTTTAAGCAGGAGTTTTGATTATCTAGGGTGTGTTTGTTCTGTGTTTTGTCCTTCTCCCCCACAAAAAAACCAAATAAATTCAATAATTTTGTTTTTTGATTGGTTGTTTTGATGCACCTGCCCCATATCCTTAGACCCAGCAGTGTGATGCGGATTGGCTTGCTCGGGGGGTCGTTTGATCCGCCGCATCTTGGGCATTTGGCCCTGGCGCAGCAGGCCATGAAACACTTGGATCTGGACCGTGTGTGGTGGCTGGTGGCCCCGAATAATCCGCTGAAGCATTTTGCGGGCGGCTATGCCCCCCCGCCGCAGGCTGTGCGCTGTGACGCGGTGCGCCAGATGCTGCGGCCCCATCCCCGAATGGATGCGCTGGGATTGCCACAGGACGGCAAGACCTACTTTACGTTGCAGGCCCTGAAAGCCGCCTGCCCCAAAGTCCAGTTTGTGTGGCTGATGGGATGGGATGCCTTTTGTCAAATCCACCGCTGGGACCGGTGGCAGCAGATTATGACCCAGCATCGCCTTGCACTTTTTGATCGGATGGGGTACAATGGTGTTATGAATCCCGTTGCTGCTTTTGCCTTTTCCCAGTATCAGACCCCTCCCCAAAGGATTTTTAACACATCGGCTGGCTGGTGCCGGTTGCGGTTGCGATTGCCACAGATTTCCTCCACTGATTTACGCGCGGCGTTAAACCCTGTATGACCTCTGTTTTGCCCCCTGTGCCTGTTGTTGCTGTTGCCCCTGCCGCCGACCATCCTTTGCCCCCTGATGTGCAGGCCCTCGGGGATTGGCTGGCCGATAACAAAGCCCAAGACATCACCGTTTTGCCCATCGCGGATAAAACGGTGATGACGGATTATCTGATTGTGGCCACGGGAACATCGCGGGCGCAAATTCATGCCTTGGCCGATAAGATCATCGAAACCTTTGCCACCCCTGCCCATCCCATTCGCCGTGATGGCTATGGGGCCACGGATTGGGTGGTGCTGGATATGGGGGCTGTTATGGTCCACCTGTTCCGCCCCGAAGCGCGGGCGTTGTATAATCTGGAGGGGATGTGGTCGTAACCCTGCCCCCTTTAGACACCCTTCAGGATACCTATCGCGGCCTGACCACAGAGGCCATGATGCACCGCGCCCTGACACAGGATTTTCCCAATCAGGTGGCCATGGTGTCGTCCTTTGGGACCGAATCCGCCATTTTGCTGCATCTGATGGCGCAGGTGAATCCCGCCCTGCCCGTGTTGTTTTTGGACACAGAAAAACTGTTTCCGGAAACGCTGGCATATGTAGACACCCTGACCCAGCATCTGAATCTGACCAACGTGCATCGGTTAAAACCGGATGCCTTAATTACCCAAGAGGACCCCGATGGCACCCTGTGGCAGCGGGATGTGAATCGATGCTGTGAACTGCGCAAGGTTCTGCCCCTGCAAAAAGCCCTGACCCCCTACCGTGCATGGATTACAGGGCGCAAGCAATACCACGGCGGCAGCCGCACCACACTGCCCCCCATCGAGTATGACGGCACCCATTACAAAATCAATCCCCTGTACAACTGGCCCTTTGCCCGTTTGCGGTATTATATAGAAAGCCATGGTTTGCCGGATCATCCGCTTCTGGATAGCGGCTATCTGTCCGTGGGATGCGTCCCCTGCACCCAGCCCGCCAGTCACACCGCTGATCCACGCGCCGGCCGCTGGGGCGACAACGAAAAGGATGAATGCGGGATTCATATTTAGGGATTAGGTGATAGGTGACAGGTGACAGGTGATAGGTGATAGGTGATAGGTAACAGAAAAGTGTACGCTGAAAACCAGCCACCTGTAACCTGTTTCCTGTCACCTGATAAGAACAGGTCTGCCATGACTTGGGCAACATGGGTTACCAAGTTATTGGTTTTGTCGGCAACGCCGACGGGGCGGCAGGTCTGTTTAGCGCGCCCGCGTGCCTTGCACGCAAAATAAAAAACTATGGGTGCGCTTGCCACCAAAAGAAAAGAGCCCTCGCAAGCGCTTGGGCTCTTTTCAAGTCGTTAGACTGAATTGTCAATTTGGTTCATCTGGCATGTTTGTAGCTGCGTAATAAATAAAGGATTCCGAGAGCTACATACATATACCCCTCGCAAATGAAGAGTACTGTTTTAGGTTGAGGCAAGGGGGGCGTTAAGGAGACGGAAGTT
>JBJTVN010000262.1:0-6262 GCA_046081225.1 Alphaproteobacteria bacterium | reverse complement strand
CTTTTCGGTGAAGGCGATAATAATGCGTTGCGATGCTCGATAATGAGGGCAGGGGTTACATCGCATAAACGATAATCCCCCATAACATCTTGCCAATAGGCAAGGTGCCCTTGCTGATTCGCTTTGTCTTTTTTGTGACGTAAAATTTCCCGTGTGTATCGTTCGATGGCTTCGCGCAGGGTGTGCTTTTTGGCCTCAACCGTTTTAAAGTGCCGTCCTTCGCGAATGGCGGTTTCCGTCTGTTGCGCCCATTTTCTCGCATCCGTAAGGCGCAAGAACGTGGCCGTTTGCGGGGGATGCCCCTTTAAGCGGACCTGCACCCGATAGCTGGTCACGTTGCCTTCATTTTGCCGTTTCTGAATGGTTGCCATGATGGTGCTGCCGTTGTCTCTTGAGGTGACAACATCCTACAAAATATCACCACAAAAGGCAACACAAGATATGCAAACCGATGGTGTTTTTAAAAAAATAATAAGAATTCAACATCATGGAATCTCATGAATTCATAAAGGCACACTCAAGGCACATTCCCCTCTTTGAAAGTCAAAAAACAGCGGTGATTTTTACAAACAAGCCTTTTGGGTTTTGCTGTGCCGTTTTGATAGAAAGTGTGCCGCTAGTGTGCCAAGGGTTTTTTTGTGCCAAAAGAAAGAGGATTAGCTCTTTGTTTTTATTGGCAGGGGCGATAGGACTCGAACCTACAGCCTTCGGTTTTGGAGACCGACGCTCTACCATTGAGCTACACCCCTACAGAAAAACAGGACATGCACTGTATCCAGAAATGGGTTGGGAATCCAGAAAATCTTTTAGTCTTCAACCCCCCCTCCTACCCTATCCCGCAAGCGGGAGAGGGACCATAAACGTCTCCCACTCCCCACTCACCACTCCCTACGCCCCATTCTCTCATCCCCCAAAAACCATCCGATGGCGCCGCATTAGGGCGTAGGCGGCGTTGATGTCCTTCATTTTGTCTTCATCTTCGGCGGTGGTGTGTTGTTGATCGGGGTGGTGTTTTTTGGCCAATGCCTTATAGGTTTTTTGGATCGTATCAAAATCCACACGGGGGTTGCTGAGCCCCAGAATGCTAAGGCTTTCGCGCAGAGCCTGCAGCGTGGGTAGATCCAAATCCCGCCATGCAGGGGGGATATCGGATTCGGTGGCGGGGCGGGACTGTTTGCCGGAAAGAAATGCCTCTACATCCAAAGAGGCACGGCTGGATCGCAGGCGATTCCATAGACGATCATCCTCGCGCGAGGTTTCAATGGCCTCCTGCGGCATATCGCGGTAAAAATCCCATCGGCGATTGTATTCCTGAACATGGGGCAGGCAAAACCAGTGGTAACGTCGTAAATCCTCGGGGGATCGGGGTGCGGGGTAGAGACCCTCTGCCGTACACCCCTCATGATCGCACAAACGGATGGGGGGGGCCTCTCCGGTGATGGGATCAATAAAAATGCGTTTGCTCAGGCGGGTCACAAAGGGGGTGTCTTAAGATGTGTGCCTGAGGTTATACCCTGTTTCTTGGGGGGCGTACACTGTTTAGGGGGGAAAGGCGGGGTGGGGCAATCGGAGGACGGAGGACAGAAAAAAATCTTCCGTCTTCCGTCCTCGGTCTTCTGTCTTCCGAATGAGGCGAAGCGTACCCTTGAGGCGTGGGACAAATTCTGCTGGGTGGGAGCCTTTTCCTTAAGGGGAGACGCGGCTCCCGCCCCCACACTTTTCTTTGGGCCTCAAGGGGTCCGCTGTGCAGGTGCGGAAAAAATCATCCTCCATCAGCCCGCTGCGCGGTCTTCAGTCCGGTATTTTTCCCGCCCCGCCCCTTGACCCCCAAAGAAAACCGTCCCGCCCCGCCGCGTTCATGAAACCATACCTCTGGAAAAGAAAAGAAGCGTTATGGTGACGTGGGGAAGGGTCCATGTATGGAGCGGGTGAAGGGATTCGAACCCTCGACTTCAACCTTGGCAAGGTTGCGCTCTACCCCTGAGCTACACCCGCGAAACCAGCAGCGGAAAAAAGGAGTTTGGCGGCTTATGGACAGCCTTTCAAAAACAGCCCTTCAAAGACTTGGCGACGACCTAATCTCCCACATCTTAAGATGCAGTACCATCAGCGCTGAGCGTTTTCACTTCTGAGTTCGGAATGGGATCAGGTGTTCTCCGCTCGCCGTAACCACCAAGTCGTTGAAGGACTGGCCAAGAGAACGCCTTTATGCCACCCCCAAAATCAAAACGCAAGAAAAAAATGACAGAAAAAATGATAAAGAAAAATGACTAAAAATGACCAAGAAAACAGAGCACACATCTGTCTTTGCCACAGGGGATAGCGGGCTCCCCATCACGGGATCCCCCGCACTGCCCGCACATCCAGCGCATAACCCTCCAGTCCCACGATGGTGCGGGTGGTGTTGGACAGCAGGATCATGGATTTCACCCCCAAATCCACCAGAATCTGGGCCCCAATGCCATATTCCCGCAGGGTTGTGCTGGGGGACGGGGGGTGCATCCCCTCGTGGGGGTTCATGATGACCAGAACACTGGCGGGGGCCTCCTGTAACAGGGCCGCCGCCCGAGGCAAGCTGTCTGAAATGCCCAGAATATCCGGCGCCAACTGCAACGTATGAACACGGACCAAGGGAATCTCTTCCCCATGCAGGGTGCCCTTAACCAGGGCCAGATGCTGCCGCTGGGTCAGGGTGTTTTCATACACATACAGCGTCGCGGGCCCCAGCAGACTGCGCTCCACCGTTTCGGTGGATAGACAGCGCACCAGACGCTCGCGCTGGCGACGCCACGCAATCAAATCGGCAATGGTCAGGATGGGCAGATCATGGGCGCGGGCAAAGGCCTGCAAATCGGCCCCCCGTGCCATGCTACCGTCATCGTGCATGATTTCACAAATTACGGCGGATGGATTCAGCCCTGCCAATCGGGCCAGATCCACACTGGCCTCGGTATGGCCAGCGCGGACCAGCACGCCCCCATCTTGGGCCACCAGGGGGAAAACATGGCCCGGACTGGCCAGATCCTCGCGCCCGCAGGTGGGATCAATGGCCACCGCAATGGTGCGGGCCCGATCAAAGGCAGAAATGCCGGTGGATACCCCTTCCCGCGCCTCGATGGACACCGTAAAGGCCGTTTGGTGCCGTGATCGATTGTGTTGGACCATGGCGGGCAGGCCCAGCGCGGAAACCCGATCCCGTGTCATGGCCAGACAAATCAGGCCGCGCCCATGCTTGGCCATAAAATTAATGGCGGCAGCATCGGCAAAGGCCGCGGGGATCACCAAATCCCCCTCGTTTTCGCGATCATCATCATCCACAACAATGATCATTTTGCCCATTTTCAGGTGGGTCAGGGCATCATCAACCGTGCAAAACGTCATGGGGCATCCGTGGTTTGGGTCCGTTGCCGGTGCACATACCGCGCCAGCATATCCACCTCGATATTAACAGCATCTTGGGGCAAAAGCGATGAAAACGTGGTGTTGGCCCATGTATGGGGAATGATCCGCAGCGCAACATGACGCCCCTCCACCGTGTTGGGGGTCAAAGACACCCCGTTCACCGCCAAAGACCCCTTGGGCGCCACAAAGGGCAACAGGTCTGGCGGCAGGGCCAAAACCACGTCATAACTTTCCGCCGTAGGGGTGATGGACACCACCGTGGCCAAACCATCCACATGCCCAAAAACAAAATGCCCACCGAGGGCATCCCCCAAACGCAAAGAGGGCTCCAGATTCACCCGATCCCCCACCCGCACACGGCCAAAGGTGCTCTTATCCAGCGTTTCCGTGGACATCAGGGCCAAAAACGTCCCCTCTGTGCGATCAATCACGGTCAAACACACCCCATTGCACGCCACCGAGGCCCCCATGGCCAAATCCCCCTCCGGCAAATCCCCCGCAATGGTGACGGTGACATCCCCCACCCCCTGCAAAGCGGTGACGGTGCCAACGGTGCGGATGAGTCCTGTGAACATGGGGGGCATGCTTTCGCGGTGTTTGTTGTGTGCCCTATACTATGCACAGACTTCCCCCTAGGCACAACACCCCATGAAAGGGTAAATTTTTAGAAAACGGAAAACAGCCAAAAAACCCTCTGGACAACCCCCCCCTTTGGTCATTATAACCATAACCTCTGTGCCCAGATAGCTCAGTCGGTAGAGCAAAGGACTGAAAATCCTTGTGTCGGGGGTTCAAATCCCTCTCTGGGCACCGGAAAGTCCCTTGGTTTGTCCTTGGTTTTTTACATTTTTCCTTTCATTGTATTGCAATCAGCCCTATGACTTTTGACAAAAACACCCTTCCTTCCCGTCATGTTTCTGTGGGGCCCGAGCGGGCGCCGCATCGGTCCTATTACTATGCCATGGGCATGACCGAGGCCGAAATCAACCAGCCCTTTGTGGGCGTCGTCAGCACGTGGAACGAGGCCGCCCCCTGCAACATCGCCCTGCAGCGACAGGCACAGGCCGCCAAAACTGGGGTAAAGGCCGCACACGGAACCCCGCGGGAGTTTTGCACCATCACCGTCACCGACGGCATTGCCATGGGGCACGAGGGGATGAAGTCCTCTCTGGTCTCCCGCGAAGTCATCGCCGATTCCGTGGAACTCACCGTGCGGGGCCATTGTTATGATGCGCTGGTGGGGATTGCGGGGTGTGATAAATCCTTGCCCGGGCTGATGATGGCCATGGTGCGGCTGAATATCCCCTCTGTGTTCATGTACGGGGGGTCGATTTTGCCTGGCCGCTACAAAGACAAAGACGTCACCGTTCAGGATGTGTTTGAGGCCGTGGGCAAATACGCCGTGGGCGGGGTGACGGATGAAGAATTGCACGCGCTGGAATGCGTGGCCTGCCCCTCTGCGGGGTCGTGCGGTGGCCAGTTTACCGCCAACACCATGGCGTGCGTGTCAGAGGCCATTGGCTTGGCCCTGCCTGGTTCTGCCGGTGCCCCCGCCCCCTATGAATCCCGCGATCAGTATGCTGAGGCCAGTGGCCGCGCCGTGATGGACCTGCTGGCCTCTGGCATTCGCCCGCGGGACATTGTCACCCGCAAAAGTCTGGAAAACGCCGCCCGCGTTGTGGCGGCCAGTGGGGGCTCCACCAATGCCGCGTTGCACCTGCCCGCCATTGCGGCGGAGGCCGGCATTGATTTCACCCTGTTTGACGTGGCGGAGATTTTCAAAAACACCCCCTATATTGCCGATTTAAAACCGGCGGGACGCTATGTGATGAAGGATTTGTTTTTGGCCGGCGGGGTGCAGTTGATCCTGTGGGCGCTGTATGATGGCGGCTATTTGCACGGGGATTGCATCACCGTGACGGGGAAAACACTGGCGGAGAATCTGAAAGACGTTGTCTTTAACACCAACCAAGATGTGGTGCTGCCCGTTTCTGCCCCCCTCTCCCCCACCGGTGGGGTTGTGGGATTATCCGGCAATCTGGCCCCCGAAGGCGCCATTGTGAAGGTCGCTGGTCTGGCCAAACGGCAGTTTACCGGCCCTGCGCGGTGCTTTGATTGTGAAGAGGATGCCTTTGCCGCCGTCCAAAACCGCGCCTACGCTGCGGGGGATGTGATTGTGATTCGTTACGAAGGGCCCAAGGGCGGGCCGGGGATGCGGGAAATGCTCTCCACCACCGCCGCCCTGTATGGTCAGGGGATGGGGGATCAGGTGGCCTTGATCACCGATGGCCGTTTTTCCGGTGCCACCCGTGGATTCTGTGTGGGCCATGTGGGCCCTGAAGCCGCCGTGGGCGGCCCCATCGCCCTGATTCGGGATGGGGATATGATCACCTTAAACGCCGATACAGGCGCATTGTCCGTGGCCCTGTCCGAGCCCGAACTGGCCGCCCGCCGCCAAGCGTGGCAGCCCAAACCCCTGAACATCGGCAGCGGCACCCTGTGGCGATACGCCCAAAACGTCGGCAGCGCCCTGACCGGTGCCCTGACCCACCCAGGGGCCAAGGGGGAAATTCGGGGGTATTGGGAGGTGTGAGGGATCAGGTGACAGGGGGCAGGGGACAGATAAAATCTTCCGCCCCCATCCCCCGTCCCCCCCCCCTAATTCACCCTCCGGACGCACCGAACGCGGCTTGCATCGTACTTGCCGTAGTTGTAGATCTGGCCGCCATCGGTAAAGTGCTGTATCCATGCGCCAGTACTATTGAGCAATGACGAAGACCAATACCAAGCGCTGAGAGTAAATCCCCCGATGGCCGTTTCAAAGGGACACACCCCCATTCTAACAAAATCAACGTTAAAG
>JBJTVN010000261.1:0-3302 GCA_046081225.1 Alphaproteobacteria bacterium | reverse complement strand
GGGCTGCGTGTCCCTCTGGGCCCAAAGGCGCAGCAAAAGATCCAGCCCCACACCCGTGGGATCCCCGCAGGTGACAACAACGGGGGCATCCGTCATTTTCCAACCCGCACAATGACGGCATTTTCTCTTTCGCGGCGCAGCAATTGCTGGGACAGTTGGGTGGCTCGCTCAGAAAACAGGGCACGCTTGATGTTGTCCGTATCGGCATCCACCACGGTGTTGATATATGCGGGATTGCTTTGGGCGCAAAGGGTCATAAACACCAAGGTGTCCTCCATGGGCATGGGGGGGGTGGTTTGGCCGATTTTTAATTTCATCACCTGCTCTTGCACCGGTTTGGGCATGGTGCCCACAGACACGCCGCGACTGTAACCGGACGCCCCGTAGCCACGCTCTTTGGCCAAAGCTTCGGCAGAGGAACAATCTTTGACGGTGTCTTTGATGTCTGTTGAGGCCACAACGGCCTTAGCATCATCCACAAAGGGCACAATGGTTTGGAACACATCCACAACGGTTTGATTTTGTAACACCACACCCGCCAGACGTTGATCATTCACTTTATAAATTTTATAGCCCATCTGGGTGCGCAGGGGCTGGCTGATGGCGCCTTTGTCCAAACGGGTGATGACCTTTTGCACATCCACGGGCAGTTGATCCGCCACAACCCATCCGATAACGCCGCCATTGGCTGAGGTGGCACTTTGGGAAAACTGGCGGGCTACGCTTTCAAAGCGGGCCCCTTTGATCAGTTGTTCGTACAGCGTCATGGCATTTTTGCGCATGTCGTCTTCCTGCTGGGGGGTGTTCACAAACAACAGGATTTCAGAGAGATAATACTCTGTTTTTCCCTGATTCCGCTGCATGCGGGCCTTGGTAATGGCAACATCGGCATCGGAGATCGCCATCTGATCCTGATAATTTTTTTGCATAATCCGTTGCCAGCCGAGGGTGGCCAAAACCTGTTTTTTCAGGGTGTCTTCATCAATGCCTTTTTTGGCCATTTCTGGAACCAATTGCCCAGGGGCAATGGCATTGCGCTGTTCAATGCCGGCAAAGGTTTTTTTGATATCGGCATCATCGATGGTGATATCGGCGCGTTTGGCCGCTTGGCGTTGAACCTCTTCGTCAATCAACAGTTCGCGAATCTGTTGACGCAGTTGGTTTTTGACACGTTCATCCTCAGGCATTTTTGATGAAAGAAACAAAATTTTCAGACGGGTTTCCACATCATGGGTGGTGATGATGGCATCCCCCACACGGGCAGCGATGCTGGTTTCTGCCCTAGCGGCACAGGGGGAAATCATGAAAAATCCCAAAACAAACATAACCCATAGTCTCAGCATACAACGCCCCTTTTGTTATTTGGTTTTTTTGGTTTTTGTGTTTTCTGTGGGCTCATCCGTCGCAGCCTCTGGTTTTGTCACCAGAAATTCTGCGGGATAAGGAGAAATACGAAAGATGCGCCCATTAACTTTGGCCTGAAGTTCGGCAATATCGGACATGACCACATCGCTGGGCTGTAAGTCCACGGAGCCCGTGAAGGTTTTTGGTTTTTGATTATGCCAGAAACGGGGGTCTTTGGCCGGAAGGCTTTGGGTTTGAATCATAGCCCAAACGGATTTTTTTTCGGCATCTTGATACGCTCGAAGCGTCACACTGAACCCATCAAAAGTGCTGAGTGCCACGGTAAAGGCAGGAGCTTGGGATGCAACACTGGCAGCGGGCCGGATGTCAAAAAACGTGAGATTATCGGACCATTGACGAAGGATAGACTGCAAAATAACGTCCCGCCGCGGATCCAATGCCGCCCCCCCCGCATCCTGCCAAGAGGCATTAAACGGGGTTTGACGTTTGGCTGCGCCCTGTTGGGTGGGGGTAACCCATGATATCTCTTTTAGGCGAGAGGGATCCAGAGTCCAAAGCACAGGATCCAAATAGGCCTTGGCATCCGCAGGAAAAGGCAAGGCCCCGCGCGTCCAATACACTATATCCCCAAGACGAATGTAAACATCAGGATGGGCGGGGCCAGAAAGCAGCGCTTCCTCTTTACCCATGACCAACGACAACAGGGGGGTGTTGCCCGCATAAAGGGTGATCTGTTGGGCTTTGGCGCCTGTGTCTCTGGGATCGTTGACATGCAAAGCAGCATAATGTTTTGGATTTTTTGTTTTCACCTCAATAATTTTTGTTTCTGCCAAAGCCATTAAGGTGCGACGGATTGTGGAAAACTGCACGGGAATGCCGTTATATTCCGACACAAACCACGACCCCTCTGTGCGTTTCAGGGTTGTGGTTTTTCCGGATTGCATCAGAATAACCTGATCCACCGTGTTGATGTGCTTGTGTAAATCAGGGAACAAAAAATCGGATTTATCGTCTTTGGGTTGATGATACAACGCAAAGGCCAAAACCATCAGAAACACCAGAATCCCTATCACCCCATGGATCCTGCGCAAAGGGCCAATCATGATGACCCCCTAAAACCATCGGAAGGATCGGGATTGTCTTAGTATCCTGAAAGCCAACAACATGATCACAAGGGGGATAAACAAAATATTGAAAATCCACAACCTGTCTTCCAGTTGGGAGACGTCTTGGCGTAAAGATCGCTGAATGGAACGCAGGTCCTGACGCAGGGTCAACAATTTTGCCTGAAGATCATGAATGACTTTTTCTTGGGCCTCATTCAGGGTTGTGGCACTTTTCATGAGATCGTTCAGCTTGGCTTCGGCCAAATCCATCTCTTGGCGGGTTTTTTGTTCTTTGACCTGAAAGGCCTCTTCGGCTTGGCGCTGCAGGGCATCCAAAACTGTCAAATTACGGGTTTTGACGGTGCGGGGGCGGATGGACATCAGGGTGGCATTCCCAGTAAGATACCCCAAAGCATTTTGAACAAAGGTTCCGTTCTGGGCCGTGGGAATTGCGACAATCTGGCCCATAATCTGCCCCTTTTGCAGCCAAAAGGCATCATAAAGCATATCCACGTCGCCCACCGCGATGATGGTGGCGGCCCGATTGGATGTTTTCACAGTCTCTTGGCGGGGCAGACCCACATCCTCTTTGGCAGGATTAGCCCCCTCTTTTTCAATGATAACGGTTTTGGGGGATTGAGGGGAAAGGGGCTCTTTTTCCGCTGCAGCCACAGGCTGGGGTTCTGGGAAGGCCCGATTCACCAACCCCTGAATTTTCATGGCGAGGGGGAAAGGGGTTTTGGTGGGTGCAAAATCCTTTAGCAGGCGCACCACGTCCGGCGTGGGACGGATATACGAAAGATCCATGCTGGCGGATTGATCGCTGCTGGT
>JBJTVN010000260.1:0-2451 GCA_046081225.1 Alphaproteobacteria bacterium | reverse complement strand
TTTCATCAATGGCCTGAAAATAACGGCCATCCAGTGTGATGTGGGTGGGGTCTTCGTCGTGCAGCACCACGTTGGGTTTGGTGCCCGCCGCCACCAGAATGGTGCGGGCTGGCAGGGTATGGGTGGTGCCGTTGCTGTGCTTGACCGTTAAACCCTTGGCCCATCCCGATTCATCCACCTCCACCGCCACGGGGGTGCAGTGGGGGGCAATGGCAATGCCTTCCTCCAAAGCCTTTTCCACCTCTTCGTGATTCAGGGTATAGGACGGCGCATCCGTGAGATCTTTACGATACACCAATGTGGATCCCCCCCAAGAGCGGAGCAGACTGATGACATCGGGACTGGGCTTGACTTTTTCAGCTCTTAAAGCTTTGGCATGCCCCAAGTATTCATCCAAAATGGCCAAATCGGCGGGACTATAGGCAGCGCGGACGGCGGATTCACCTTGTTGCTGGGATAACGTTTCATATCGTTTCAGGGTTTTTTCCACCATAACAGGGTAATAGGCCAAAGCCTCTGTGGTCGTATCCACCCCTGTCAACCCCCCCCCGATAACCAACACCGGCAGGCGAATTTGTAAATTGGCCAAGGAATCTTCTTTGGCCGCCCCCGTCAACTGCAGGGCCATCAGGAAATCCGAGGCCTGACGCACCCCCTTGGCCAACCCCTGTTTCATATCCACAATGGTGGGGGCCCCTGCCCCTGCGCACAGGGCGATGTGATCAAACCCAAAATCATCAAAGGCCTGCGTCATGTTCAGCGTGCCCCCAAAACGCACGCCCCCAAACAAAGCAAATTGGGATCGCCGTTGCAGCAAAAGGCGCACGACTTTCAAAAAGTTTTTATCCCACCGCACTGTGATCCCATATTCCGCAACCCCCCCAAAGCCCGCCAAAATGCGTTCATCCAGATGTTCCCACAGGGTTTTGATGTCCTCGATGGGCTGGGTGGTGTCGGTGAGGGCCTGTGGCAGGGGCTCGATCTTCGCCCCGTCAATGCCCACCACGGTGTGGCCATCATTCATCAGATGATGGGCCAGCGTAAAGCCCGCAGGCCCCATACCCACCACCAAGACCTTTTTGCCCGTGGCGGCTTTGGGATAGGGACGGTGAATGTTCAGCGGATTCCAGCGGGTTAGCAGGCTGTAGATCTCAAAGCCATAACGCTGCTCTAAAACATCACGCAAAATGCGGGTTTCGGCTTGGGGAATGTTCACGGGTTCCTGTTTTTGATAAATACAGGCCTTCATGCAATCATTGCAAATGCGGTGCCCCGTGGCGGCAGCCATGGGGTTATCAATGGCAATCACGGCCAAGGCCCCAAAGGTATGCCCCTGCATGTTCAGGGTGTGCATTTCGGATATTTTTTCCTCTAGCGGGCAGCCCGTCAGCGTAACCCCAAAGGGGCTTTTTTGAAACGCGCCGGTTTTTTTGTCTTTCAGACCTTGGCTGCAGGAATCCCGCCCTTGGTTATGACAGTGAATGCAATAGGTGGCCTCGCTCAGGGCATCGCGCAGGGTTCCCCCCGCATCCGTCAGGGCAAAACCGTGGCGGGGGCGCAAATGACCCTCGGGCGCCACCAACATCTCCACCCCATCACGGTGGATTTTTTGGGTGTGCACCAGATGGGCAAAATCCAGTTTTTTGGGCTCTTTGAACAACACAGAGGAGGATTTATCCTGCACCGTGGCCCATGCAGCGTAACGCAGGGCCAGATCCAGCAGATCTCCCCTGTTTTCTTCCTGTTGCCATGCCAGAACGGCGTGGGCAAAGTCCAATTCCGCATCTTCGGTCCTACGGGGAAAATGGGGGGCCAAGTCCCGCCACAAGGCGGCACCGTCAAAGGTTTGGGCCTCTTTGCCGTAAGTTTTCATGGCCTGCCGCTGCACAAACAAACGGCGCACCTCAAACAACGGCATCAGGTCGTGATGGTTTTGGCTGAGGGCTGCGGCCTCTTTTTCAAGGCCAAACAGGTGAATCAAAAAAGCCTCTAAAAACGGGGCCACGGCCAGAATCAGGGTGGATTCCTCCAGCTTGGGCAGCGTTTCTGGGTGGGCACGGGCAGCCAGCAGGGCCTCTGCCAAGGCGGGGGCTTTGGCATGAAGATCCTTTAAAAAAGCCGCATCCAGCCGTGCCAGACCCTCCGCCGTATACAAATCCGCAAAGGTTATCCCATCAGGAAACGCAAGCATGAGCCACAATCCATACACAATCAAAGAATCCCTCTTTTACCATACCCTTAGGGGCGGGGGAAAGGGTTTTGGATGGGGATTTTGGGCAAAGAACACTGGATTTTTTATCCAAGACTCAGTATATACCCCTATCGACTGAACTCTAGCTTTATAGGTTTGGATGTGTTATCAGGTGTGTATGAATAAGAATAAGATTCTGGATTTAACAGAGCGCAGCGTCCTGATCAAACGGCACAGGACGGAGCGGGATGGTCGTGTTC
>JBJTVN010000259.1:0-1978 GCA_046081225.1 Alphaproteobacteria bacterium | reverse complement strand
ATAACGAGGCGACGGCGAAAAAGCGGGCTGAGGGTCCTCTAGCCCCCTATGAAGCCCAAGGCCTATCCGCGTTGGACATTCTGAATACCTTTTACACCAACACCCGCTACACTGTGTGCAAGGGCGGATGGCAGACGTCTTTTGTGGCGGAAAAATGGCGCGGCGTGAAGCTGACCCATGATCTGGTGGATGCCAAAACGGGCGAGGTCCGCCTGCCTGCTGGCACCAAAATGACCCCCCGCTTGATGAAAGAGCTGGAAAAAGAAAACTTTTCCGCCGTTTTTGTCAGTCCAGAGGCCCTGATCGGGGGCTTTTTGGCGCTGGATATCATCGATGAAGCCACGGGGATTGTTCTGGCCGATGCGGGTCAGGAAATTGATCCCTCTGTGCTGGCGCTGGTGGAGGAAAAGGGTCTGACGGATCTGTATATTCTGGACATTGACTATATTAAATATGGTCCCCACATTTTAAACACGGTGATGGCGGATAAAAACTATTGCCGTGAAGAGGCTTTGGCGGACATTTACCGTGTCATGCGCCCTGGTGAGCCCCCCACATATGAGGCGGCCGAGGCCTTGCTGAAAAGTCTGTTTTTTGACGAAGAGCGCTATGATCTCTCGGCCGTGGGTCGGGTGAAGCTGAATGCCCGCTTGGGCCTGAATGCCCCCGATACCGTGCGGATTTTACAAAAGGATGATATCATTGAAATCGTTCGCACCATCATCAATTTGAAAGATGGGCGCGGCGAAGTGGATGATATTGACCATTTGGGCAACCGTCGCGTGCGCTCTGTGGGTGAGTTGATTGAAAATCAATATCGTCTGGGTTTGCTGCGGATGGAGCGGGCCATCAAAGAACGCATGGGCGCGGTGGAGCTGGAAACAGCCATGCCCCATGATCTGGTGAATGCCAAGCCCGTGGTGGCGGCCGTGAAGGAGTTTTTCGGATCGTCCCAGCTGTCCCAGTTTATGGATCAGACCAATCCTTTGTCGGAAATTACGCACAAACGTCGTCTTTCCGCCCTTGGCCCTGGGGGATTAACGCGGGAGCGGGCATGGTTCGAGGTTCGGGACGTGCACCCCACCCACTATGGCCGGATTTGTCCCATTGAAACACCCGAGGGACCGAACATCGGTCTGATTAACTCCTTGGCGACCTTTTCCCGCATCAACCGTTATGGGTTCATCGAGAGCCCCTATCGCAAGGTGTTGGATGGCAAGGTGTCCAATGTTGTGGATTATCTCTCTGCGCTGGAGGAAAGCCGTTACACCATCGCCCAATCCAACGCGGCCCTGAACGATCAGGGCGGCTTTGTGGACGATCTGATCACCTGCCGCAAGGCCGGTGAATTCATGCTGGCCCGCCGTGAAGATATTGATTATATTGACGTATCACCCAAGCAGCTGGTGTCTGTGGCGGCGTCGCTGATTCCGTTTTTGGAAAATGACGATGCCAACCGCGCCCTGATGGGATCCAACATGCAGCGTCAGGCCGTGCCGTTGCTGCGGTCCGAAGCCCCCTTGGTGGGGACGGGGATGGAGGCCGTTGTGGCCCGTGATTCCGGTGTGGTGGTGGTCGCCCGTCGGGATGGTGTGGTGGACCGCGTGGATGCCGAGCGCATCGTTCTGAAAACCGCCGATGGCGCCACGGGCGTTGGGGTGGACATTTACAACCTGCGGAAATTCCAGCGATCCAACCAAGACACCTGCATCAACCAGAAACCGGTGGTGAAGGTGGGGGATGTGATCAAAAAGGGGGACATCATCGCCGATGGACCGTCCACCGATTTGGGTGAGCTGGCTTTGGGACGCAACGTTCTGTGTGCCTTCATGCCATGGAATGGCTATAACTTCGAGGATTCCATTCTGCTGTCAGAGCGCATTGTGCGCGATGATGTTTTCACATCCATTCACATCGAAGAGTTCGAGGTCATGGCCCGCGACACCAAACTGGGTCCGGAGGAAATCACCCGCGACAT
>JBJTVN010000258.1:0-1580 GCA_046081225.1 Alphaproteobacteria bacterium | reverse complement strand
CCAAACTGATGACGGGTTTTTTCGGGATTGGTTTCGGCGGGATCAAAGGCAGGGGCCTGCGGCGTTAAGGGATCCCCCCAGCGGATCAGGATGGATTCTCTCCACCCTTTTTTCAAAACGGCACTTTGGGTCATATCCTGCGGCGGCGGGTTTATGGCCCAAGCCATCTGCGGCACCAACAACGACACGCCGGCCCCCACCCCCGCCCCCACCAGAAAGTGACGGCGACTCAGGCGGGCTTCGAGAAGATCCATGAGGGTTTTGGACATATGGGGATCCCTTACGAGGCCCCCTTACCCCGCCCCAAAAGGATATCCTGAATATGGGTCAGCATGGCCAAGGCCTCGTCCCGTGGGCGTTGAAAGGCGTTGCGGCCCATGATCGACCCCGTACCGCCGCCATCGTAAATGGCCTGAACATCGCGGTAAACATCGTTTAGGGTTTTGGCTTCCCCGCCCGAAAACACCACCATACGGCGCCCCGCAAAGCAGGATTGCATGATATGAGCCACCCGCTGCGCCTGTGTGGCGGCGGGTATGGATTGTTTTTCGTAAACGGTTTTGGCGGCGGGCAGCTCCAGCGCCTCTGTGGGCAATTTCACCTTGATAATGTGCGCCCCCATCAATGTGGCCAAATGGGCGCCGTAGGCGATGATGTCCAGCGCGGTTTCCCCCGTTTTGCTCAGGTTGCCCCGTGCGTAAGACCAGATCACCACGGCCAGACCGACGCTTTTGGCCTCTTCGCTGAGTTGGCGGATTTCCTCCATCATATCATAACACCGATCGGACCCTGGATAGATGGTAAAGCCCACTGCTGAACACCCCAAACGCAGGGCATCCCCGATGGAGGCCGTGACCGCCTGATCCGGTCCATCAGGGTGGGCCGCCAGAGAGTTGGCGCTGTTCATTTTTAAAATCAGGGGGATTTCACCGGCAAAGGTGGCCGCGCCGGCCTCTAGCATGCCCAGCGGAGCGGCATAGGCGGATAATTTCGCATCCACAGCCAACCGATAATGATAATGCGGATCATATGCATCGGGGTTCACCGCAAAGCTGCGGGCTGGACCATGCTCAAGCCCCTGATCCACCGGCAGAATCAACAATTTCCCCGATCCCCCCAAACGCCCCGCCATCAACATCCGCGCCAAATTGGCCCGCGTTCCCGGGTTGTCGGATTCATAATGGGACAAGATTTTGCGGACTTTGGCGGTGGTGGGCATAGAAAACTCCTGAAAAACGAAATGATCATCTGGTGTTGTCTATAGCGTGATTGGGGGGTGGAAATCAATGGGGGATGCTTCCCCTAAACCTTTTTTTACCTCTTTTCGCTATGGTGCCTCTTGTTTTGGGGCGCGTTTTGCGCTTTGATACCGCCTAAGGTTAACCATAAAAAACAGGAGTGTGTATGACGGATTCCCTGATCTTGACGGAACAACATGGGGCGGTGTTTGTGATCACCCTGAATCGGCCAAGTGCCATGAACGCCCTGTGCACCCCGTTGATGCAAGCCCTAAAGGACGCCCTGCACCACGCCCAGCACGATGACACCATCAAGGTTCTGGTCATCATGGGATCCGAAAA
>JBJTVN010000257.1:0-10038 GCA_046081225.1 Alphaproteobacteria bacterium | reverse complement strand
GCATCCAGAAAAATAGACGCCCATAAACCCTCATGGACCCCTCACCCCTGAAAAATCCACAAAACCATCCCCTGTCGGCCTAAACAACAAGAAAAATACCCCTATCCCACCTCACGCATCGGGAATTTTGCAAGGGGCTCTCTAGAACAAAAATCCCTAAAACCATCAATGGTTGGTTGCTCCTGACCTTTGAGGGAATCCTTATATGGCTCTGCCCAAGGCAAGAAAAACTTCCCAGAAGCATAGCCAAGAAAACCTTCAAAGGTTTTCTCTCCAGTATTCGAAGATTGCATATATTGCCCATAAGATGAAATAATATTATGTTGAATCTCTTCAATAACAGCCTGAATAGAGGCGCCCATTGTCTATTCCTTTCTCAATTTACTGAATTTGCAAAAATCATAACAGCACCCACTATAGGGTGTCTTTATGTCCATAATTATAACAAATATCACATTTCCCCCAAAAATCCAAAAAAAAATTCTGGGGAGGGGTGATGTTTTGGGACAGGGCTGTTCCTGTCGATGTATCGTCATACCGGACAAATGAGCGTTAGCGAATGCAGATCCGGAATGACGCAGAATCGTTAGGTTCTGGCAGACATGAACAGCCCTGTGTTTTTGGGATCAAAATCTTGACAAAAATCTCTATTATCGCTACACTTATAAACAATCATTCCATAGACTGTGATGTTCATCATGACTGACATTATGTCCTCTCGAGACGCGCAAAACCACTTTGGGTCCCTTTTGGATCGGGCCCAGCATGCGCCTGTGATCATCAAACGGCACAAGCGCGATTGCGTGGCCGTCATTTCCATGCAAGATTTTGCCCAGTGGCAGGCCTTCAAATCCCAAAATTTTCTCTCTTTGCGTGATGACCTTGCCCAAAAAGCAGCCCAGCGCGGCCTGACCCCTGACATCCTGTCAGAGATTCTCGCCTCTGATGCTTAAAAGGTTTGTTTTTGACACCAATGTCCTGATCAGTGCCTTCTTGGCGCCCCTTAGCCCACCCTTTCAGGCGTTAACCTATGCCATCAAAGAAGGCATCTTGCTGCGTTCTCAGGAAACTGATGCGGAATTAACATAGGACTTACGCAGAACGTCATTGCGAGCCTCCGCAGGAGGCGTGTCCATCCAGTTTTTCTGCTGCTGGCATTTCTGGATGGATTCGCTGCGCTCGCAATGACGAGTTTATTGATTTTAAATGATTTTAAAAAATTTCAAGCTGTGAGAGTCCGTCCTTCAAAATCCCGTAGGGTGGTAAGTTTTGACCCGTATTTTTTATTGCCTAAACCCCCACAGGGGATTATGATCAGGTCTTTGATCATGCACACATAGATAAACATAAGGTAAGGGGTTGGTTTATGGCCGGAAGTTTAAACAAAGTCATGTTGATTGGCAACGTGGGCAAAGACCCCGAAATTCGCACGGCCCAGGATGGGTCCAAGCTGGCGACCTTTACCTTGGCCACATCGGAAACATGGCGCGATAAGCAATCCGGAGAGCGCAAAGACCGCACCGAATGGCACCGCGTGGTGATTTTCAACGACAAACTGGCGGACATCGCCGAGCGCTATGTCAAAAAAGGCAGCCGTATTTTGATTGAGGGCCAACTGCAAACCCGCAAATGGACCGACCAAAGCAACGTTGAAAAATACACAACCGAAATCGTGGTGTCCCGCTTTAAGGGCGAATTGACCCTGCTGGATACCAAAGCCGAAAGCCAGTCCCGCGGCGGGGGGGGGTATGATGCGGGGTCCTCTCTGGCGGGCCCGGGCGAGGGTGCGTTGTACTATGACGGCCCCGAAGCCCAATCCTCTGCCCCCGTGGCCCATTTGGAAAAAGAGCTTGATGACGAAATTCCCTTCTAAGAGCCCCTCCAATGGACACCCCCCATATTGAACCGGCAGCGCCGGAGGACTTTCCCGCCATCTGGTCGTTTTTTAAACCCATCACCCGTGACGACAATGCCTTTTGCATGCCCGACACGTTGGATTATGACACCGCCAAAGCCATCTGGTTTTCCAAACATCATCAAATTTTTAAACTGGTTTTGGGGGATACCCTGATGGGGACCATTATGCTGCGCCCCAACTTTGGGGGGCCTGGGCGTCATCAGGTCGCCAATGCCACCTTTATGATTGATCCGGCCTATCACGGGCGGGGATATGGCCGCACCATCGGTCAGTTTGCGCTGGATGAGGCCCGCCGCCAAGGCTATACCGCCATGCTGTTCAATTCCGTGGTCAGCACGAACCAACGGGCGCTGCATCTTTGGCAATCCTTGGGTTTTCGCATCATCGGAACGGTGCCCCGCGCCTATCGCCACCACACGCTGGGGTGGGTGGATACGCACATCATGCACCGCTTTTTGTAGGAGTCTTTTTCATGACGCGCTGGCACGCTTGGCGGGGTCCCCTGTGGATCCTGCTGTTTTGCTTTATGATGGGCATCGTGGCGTCGTGCGTGCGCTGGCTGAGTGCCGACATGCCCGTCACCCAAGTGGTGTTCTGGCGTAACTTTGCCGCCCTGCTGGCCATGCTGCCCTGGGCCGCCCCAACATGGCATTATACCAAAACCATCCGCGTGCGCATCCATGCCTATCGCTCGCTATGCGGGGTGATGGCGATGCTGCTGTGGTTTTATACCATTGCCAAGCTGCCCATGGCCGATGCCGTGGTTATCAGTTTTACCACCCCCATGTTTGCCACGCTGGCCGCCGTTTTGTTTTTGGGCGAGGTTGTCCGCTGGCACCGCTGGGCCGCCATTGGGTTTGGGTTTGTGGGGGTTTTGATCATCATCAACCCTCAGGGGCCGCATCTGCTGCCTTGGCTGGGCGTCGTTAGCGGCCTTGCCTCCGCCGTTCTGGGTGCCATATCCATCACCCTGATCAAGCATCTGTCGTCACAACACCCCCCCGTTTTGATGCTCAGCTTGATTGCCGCGTTTATGGCGATGTTTTCCATGCCGTTGCTGCTGCTGGGGCTGCAGACCCCGTCCCTCTATCAAATCGGCCTGATTGCCCTGATGGGGGTGACGGCGCAAATCGGGCAATATGGGGTGATTCGGGCCTTTGAAACCATGGAATCGTCCGAGGCCTCGCCGCTGGATTTTTTCCGCCTGCCCTTTGCCGCCGCCTTTGGATACATTTTTTTTGACGAGGTCGTCAGCCCCACAACATGGGTCGGTGCTGCTGTGATTTTCCTCTCCAACCTCTACATCATCCGCCGCGAACACAAACGCAAACGCACACAGGGGGCACCGGTGGTGAAGATGTAGGGTTACATAGCTTCCAAAAGTTCAAGACAAACTTTATAAAGCAACCAACAGAAGGATAATGTCAGCAACCCATGACAAATCAAATGAGATATTATTTTTGATTTGTTATCCTTGAGATACAAAATCACCTCCTCCTCGTCTGTTGATAGATTGAGAGCTTTTTCTTTAATCAAAGAGCGATACGATCCAAACGTTTGGACAAGGGCCACAGTCACGACAAACCATAAAAACAAAAAAACAATAAAAAGAACAAGGTTTTTAAAAAATAAAAAACCGCTAACCATCATCCCTCCATCAAAACCACATCAATACGCGGGTTTCTGCCGATTTCTTCGCGCAGCATCTGGCGCAGGGCTTTTTTCATCATGGCGATGATATGGGGTTTTTTGGCACCCTCTTCCAAATCCAAGCAGGCTTCCATCAGGCAGCCGTTGAAATCCGCTTCCAGCTCTTGGAATTCATCATCATCCAGCAGGTTGACATGGAAAAACACAGGGGGTTTGTTGATGGTTTGTTTTTTTGTGTTAAAGGGCACACACACCGCCAAATAGCCGTCCTGCAAGACCTGATGCAAGCGTTTATGACGCTGCCCAAACAGGGGCATCAGGCGGGATCCATGGACCCCCATGCGGGTGACGTCGATTTGACTGGTGATGGTGGGGTGGTCGCCCTCCAGCTTGATGATGGCGCCGTTGTGGGGCACCAGACTGTGGGGCACGCCGCAGGTTTTGGCAAAGGTGGCATGTTCGCGGATGTGGCGGGGCTCCCCGTGGACGGGAATGGCACTTTGGGGCCGGACCCATTCATACAGCGTTTTTAAATCATCGCGTGAGGGGTGGCCAGAGACATGAATCATGGCATCCTTTTCGGTGATGATTTTCGCGCCGCGCTCAGAAAGTTGGTTTTGCAGGGCATAAATGGATTTTTCATTGCCCGGAATCACGCGGGATGAAAAAATGACCGTATCCCCCTTTTGCACCGCCACATCGGGGTGTTCCCCGCGGGCAATTTTGCCCAAAGCCGCCCGCGATTCCCCTTGGGACCCTGTGGCGATGTATACCAGTTTGTGACGGGGGGCCAGACGGGCTTGCTCAGTGTCCAAAAACGGGGGAATGTGTTTTAAATACCCTGTGTCCCGCGCCGCTTTATCGATGCGCCACATGGATTTTCCCACCAAGGCCACCGCGCGGTCACAGGCCAAGGCGGCCTCGGCAATGCTTTGCACCCGCGCCACGTTGGTGGCAAAACAGCCAATGAAAATGGTTTTTTCACAGGCTTTCATGACATCAATCAGGTTGTGGGCCACATCGGCCTCGGACCCTGTGCTGCCTTCACAAAAGACGTTGGTGGAATCACAAACCATGGCCAAGATGCCCTCTTGGCTTAGGGATCGCAATCTGGCCTCGTCAGGGGTCTGGCCCACCCGTGGATCGGGATCCAGTTTCCAATCCCCTGTGTGCAGCACCGATCCGGCCTTGGTGGTGATCAAAACCGCGTTGGGCTCCGGTATGGAGTGCGTCAGGGTTATCAATTCAATGGTAAAGGGACCAATGGTGCAGGTTCCAGAAAGGGGCAGTTTCTTGATGGGGGGATTTTGCACAACGCCCAGCAATTTTTGCCGCACCAGCGCCGCCGTGAAATCCGTGGCGTAAATGGGGCATTCCAGCTCTGGCCAAATATAGGGGATGGCGCCGATGTGGTCTTCGTGGCCGTGCGTGCATACCAACCCCACAATTTTATCCCGATTGTCCAGCAAATAGGCAGGGTCCGCCACAATCAAATCAATACCAGGCGTGGTGGCATCCCCAAAGGTGACCCCGCAATCCACCACCAAAAGTTTCCCCTTGTAGGCATACACATTAAGATTCATCCCAATTTCCTGACAGCCCCCCAAGGGAATAAAGGAAAACGCCTGAGGTACCGTCATGAAACATCCGATTTTAATTGAACAAAGAGGTTCTTATACGCGAAAATATCGCCTTTGGCCACGGATTCTTTGGGGATTTTTTCAAAAAGGTCTAAAACCCCTCATCCGTTTCCCCAAACATCGCCAACACATCCTGCAGGCGCTCTTTTGGGGTGGGTATGGTTTGCCCCCTCTCCCGCAACAGTTTATCCAGCAGGGATTCATTATGCCGCGCGGTGCTCTGACCCTCGGGTGAAAAATGGGGAACGATCATGGACATGGGGAAGCCTTTGATTTAAATGGACAACGCCTTGCTTTCTTTTTTGACCTGCCCGCGTAACATCTGCAGCGTTTTTCCATAAAGCGTGCGGAAAAAATCTGTATCCAGGCTGAGCAAGCGATGTTTTTGACGTTCCCGCTCCGATGGGTACGTTGCTGGTACGGGCACAATCACGGGGCTTTTGTAAATGTTGCCGTTGTAATCGGCCTCGTACCCCCGCACCCGCAGCTCCAGCAAAAGAAACACCAGCGCCCGCGCGTAGGGCTCTGTTATCTCATCACTGTAACCACAGGCCCGCAGGGCACCCACCTTTTGAAACGTGGCCCCAAAATGGTGTTTGAGTTCATCCAGGCTGCACGTCAAAAGATGAAACGAAAGCGCCCGCCGTAGCGGGGGGTCTTCCGTGACGAGGGCCAAGGCATCGGTGTCATCCTCAAAAATCATAGGGAATCTGGCCTTTCTTTGATTGTTTAGAATTTTAACTATATTGTACCAAAAAAGCAAGCGGTTTTTTGGCCCACTGTTTGCAAGGGTCACGGCAAACGTTCATTACACGATCAAACCATGATAGGGACTGCCCCTTTTTCATTGCTGACAACAGAAGGCCTCCCCGCCCAAGACGTGGGGAGTATTCTGTCCCTGATGGGCAAATCAGGGGGTGATGGGGCCAACGAAGACTTTGGATCCATTCTGCAGGCTTTGGTTAAGGGTTCTGGGGATGCGTCTGCCAATCTTTCTTTGGATGCCATGATGGATTTTCCCAAAGAGACCTCTGGTGATGATGAAAACACAACCTCTTTCCTGCCGTTTCTGTTTCCGGTGCCGCCGCAGATTGTTCATGATCCAAACCCCTTGGTACAAACCGAAGGCTTAATCACGCCAACACCTCTTGCAAAAGCGCAAACACCCTTGGTGCCTGCCCTGAACAATCCCGCTGAACACGTAATCCCTGAAAACGTCCCCTCGGTTTCTGAACATCCCGTTCAGGACAAAACAGGTACACAAACAACAAAAACAGAAAATAACCCCACCCCCCCGACGGTTCTGAGCGTTCTGCCCTTTGTGCCGGCGGCCTTACCAGAGATCGTGCCGGTGGATGCGGGGGTGAAAACCTTAGTGGAAGCAACGCGGACTGCGCCTTTATCCCTGACACCCCTTGTGTCCCCCGAAACCAATACGACCTTAACAGCCCAGAAAAATAATCCTATTGAGCAGGGTCAGGCGGACTTTGCCATAGCGCCGCAGGCAGAGCCCAAAGCGGCCCCTTCCTTGGCGGCGGCACCACTTTTGACACCAGAGGTCCCCGTGGCCTTGAAAACGCCATCCACCCTACCCACCACACCAGAGGATTTGGATGCGGCCCTGAATGCCATGGCCAGCCTGCAGAGCCCCACACAGGTGGCCGATAACAAACGCACCCCCCAAACAGACCGCCCTCTCAGCGCCCCTTTGCCAGAGGTGGCAACCCAAACACAAACGCCGCCCGATGCCGTTAAACACCCGGCCCCCATTGTGGCACAGGCCGATACCCTGCCCAAACCCTTATTAACATCAGAAACAAGCGCTAAGAAAAAACCATCACTGGCCCCCGCGTCTGTCACCGCCGACAATACCCCCCCCCAAGATAACCCTCTGGATAGACCCAAAGACACGAGCCCCCTGCGTTTGGCCAGTTTTGAGGACAGCAAGCCCAAAACCATGGATCCCATCAAAACAGACGATTTATCAACCGTAGCGGACGCCGCCCCCATGAAGGTGGACACCTTTGGCACCCGCTCAGAACCCTCTGTGGCCCAAAACATGCCCCTGACGGCTTTGGCGGCCTCTCTGCCCGAGAGTGCTGCGGCGTCATCGCCGCGCCTGCAGGCCTTTCATAATGCTGCGGCCCTAACGCCCATGCAATTTCAGCATGCCCGCGAAAATCTGGCCATGACCATCAAGCAAGGCATCCAAGACGAAAACACCAAAATTCGGATTCAAATGAGCCCCGAACGCCTCGGGACCGTGAATGTGGCCATGGACATCGCCCAAGACGGAACAGTCAATGCCGTCATTGGAGCGGATCGCCAAGAAACGTACGACTGGCTGCGCCGTGATGCATCATCTTTACAAGATTTGCTGCAACAGGCGGGCCTGAAAATGGGACAGGGGGGATTGTCCTTTGCCTATCACGATCAACGCCAAGCCTTTGAACAAAAGGTCGCAGGATTAAAGGGCCGGACGCTTCAGGCCGACCCCGACGTTAAAACCGTCGCCATGCGGCCTTTATCCTATAACCCCAACCAAGCCCTTGATATCCACGCGTAGGGAATGTTTATGACAACCACAACCGCCCTTAAAACCACCACACCCACCCCAACAACGGGCACTGCCAAAGACACGGCCACCTTTGGGAAAAATTTCGATCAGTTTTTGAAATTGCTGGTGACCCAAATGAAAAACCAAGACCCCATGGAGCCCATGGATGCCAGTGAATTCACCAACCAGTTGGTGCAATTTGCTGGCATTGAGCAAAATATTAAATCCAACACGTTGCTGGAAAACATTGCAGGCAACCAAACGGCGGGATTGCTGCGGGAGGGGGCCGCATATGTGGGCCGCTCTGTGTCCATCAAAAGTGATACGCTGGTGCGGCAGGATACCACCAGCCCCAGCACCTTTACCTATACCAATGATAAAAAATACACCAACGCCAAAATCACTATTTTGGATAACAAAGGAAAAGTGGTGCGGACGTTGGACAATTTGTCAGGGGAAGCCGGCATCAAAACCGTCACGTGGGACGGAAAAGACACCCAGAGCCTGCCTGTGCCCGCAGGCAAGTACACCCTGAAAGCGGTGGGCATTGTGAAAACAGGCAATGGTCCCGCCGATCAAACCACAACCAATCTGCAAACCACCACCACAGGCATGGTGAACAGCGCGGGTGTCGAAGGGGGGAAAATCATGCTGAATGTCGGCGGCGTTCCCGTTTCTGAGGACAAAATTATTTCCATATCCAATTCCTAAAATCCAAAACCAACCAAGGAGAACACGTTATGAGTGGTGTATTCGGAGCTTTATTTGCCGGTGTTTCAGGCCTGAACGGACAGTCCCAGCGACTGTCTACCATCGCGGACAACATCGCCAACGTGGGAACCACGGGGTACAAGCGGGTGGAAACCGCCTTTAGTAGCTTTGTCACCCAAACCACCACCACCCGCCACTCGGCAGGGGGGGTCAGAACATCCATCGCCAACCAGATTGCTCAGCAGGGATTGTTGGAATCCAGCCTGAACAAAACCGATATCGCCATATCGGGCAACGGCATGTTTGTGGTCAATGAAACCCCCAACCCTGAGGTTGGTGACGAATATCTGTATACCCGCGCCGGTCAATTTAAACCCGATAAAAACGGCAATTTGGTCAATGCGGCGGGATATTACCTGCAGGGATGGCCGCTGGACCAAGACGGCAACCTGCCAACCAACAACACATCCTTGGTCAGTTTGGAAACCATCAACATTGCCCAGATCACAGGACAACCCAAGGCAACAAGCAGTGTTGAGATGGGGATTAACCTTCCCTCTTCCTCCACCATCAACCCCACGGGGGAAGCCAATGATCCCAAATCCGTCAGCGCCACGGACTTTGTTGTGTTTGACAGCTTGGGCCAATCCCAAAGTTTGCGCGTAGCATGGACCAAAGTCGCCAACAACCAATGGCATATGACCATGAGCACGAGTCCCGCCCGCGGATCCATCGTCGATGTCCGTGACCCCACGGGCACCAATATCGGGGATTTGGCCTCAACAAGCCCGTATATTTTCAGAACGGCCTCTGCCACAGCCTTGACCTCAACAACAGCGTTGCCTGCGGGTGTGACGGGGGAAAGTTTCTCCCTGACCCTGAAAAACGCCACAACGGGGGCTACCACAACCGTGACCGTCCCTACCCTGACGCTAGGCGCAACGAACAATGTCAGTGATTTGATGACCACCATCAACGCCATCAACCCCCGCGTTCAGGTGCGCATCAATGATGATGTAACCCCCAACCAGTTGGAATTTTATACAACAGACCGCAACGATTCCATCAGTGGGACAAACTTTGGCTCAGCCCCTGACCTTTCCACTTTTTTCGGCGGTGCCCCCTCAGCCATCTCCGTTGGGGCCAATAAACTCAGCAGTGCCGCTAAATACAGCACTGACGCTGCAGGGGGGGATTATTTTGATTACCTGATCTTCAATTTTAACGCGGATGGAACCCTTAAAGATATCATTGATCCATCCCAACCGGGGGATTCCAAAACCACCCCTGCGGGGCGCTCGCTTTATAACAACAACACCCAAACGCTGGATATCGTCATGGATTTCAGTGCCTCTGGTGCAGCGGATGATCAGGTGGTCAGTTTTGATTTCGGACGTTTCAACAACACCGCTGCACCCAATGTTGCGGAAGGGATTACGCAATATGATGCGAACCTGTTTACCTCTTTCCTGAATCAGGACGGGGTGACGTTTGGATCCTATACAGGGGTGGATATCGATTCACGGGGGATTGTCACCGCCATTTTTGATAATGGCCAAACG
>JBJTVN010000256.1:0-7539 GCA_046081225.1 Alphaproteobacteria bacterium | reverse complement strand
ACACAGACGAAATCACAAAAAACATAAGAAAAAGGGCTATTGCGTTTGAACAAAACGAGCGTCTAGGGCATGTTATCCCCTCATGAAAGGCCATCTTAACACACCGTTTCACAAAAAGAATCGGAAACTTTACCGAACAATGGTGGCTTCCCGCTCGGGCCCCGTGGAAATATAGGTTACGGGCACACCGCTCAGGCGTTCGATATAGGTGATATAGGCTTTGGCATTGGCGGGCAGGGCGTCGTAATCCTGCAAACCCTCTGTGACACTTTGCCATCCAGGCAACGTGTCATACACCACAGCGACATCCGAAAAATCCCGCCAATGCAGGGGCAGGTGGGTATAGGTCACGCCGTCCTTTTGATACGCCACCGCCACCTTGATGGTGGGGAGGTCATCCAAAACGTCCAGCTTGGTCAGGGCCAGGGCCTGAACGCCATTGATCATACAGGCCTGTTTCAGCAAAACCCCATCCAGCCAGCCGCAGCGGCGTTTTCGCCCCGTTACGGTGCCAAACTCGTGGCCTTTGGCCCCTAAATGCTCGCCCGTGGCATCGTTCAGCTCGGTGGGGAAGGGACCACTGCCCACACGGGTGGTATAGGCCTTCACCACACCCAAAACATGCCCCACGGCGGCGGCGGGCAATCCCGTGCCGGTGGCCGCCTGACTGGCCATGGTGTTGGAGGATGTCACAAAGGGATATGTTCCAAAATCCACATCCAGATAAAAGCCCTGCGCCCCTTCGAACAAAATCGTTTCTCCCGTGCGTTGAGATTCGGCCAACACCTGCCACAGGGGCACAATGTGGGGGGCGAGGGTTCTGGCAAAGCGCATCATATCCCCACAAAAAACGCCAAAGTCATCCACCTGATCCGCAACATCCTGCAAGCGGGCGTTTAAGGCTTGTGGATCCAGCAAATCTCCCGCACGAAAGGCGCGGCGTCCCACGCGATCTTCATAGGCTGGACCGATTCCCCGCCCTGTGGTGCCAATTTTGTTGTCGCCTAGACCCCGCTCGCGGTTTTGGTCCTGAACGCGGTGCCACGGCATAATCAGGGATGCATTTTCCGCAATCATAAACCGCTGGGGGGTGATGGCAATGCCTGCGGCGGACAGAGTCGCCATTTCCTTTTCCAGAGCCCACAAATCCAAAACCACCCCATGCCCCAGCGCGGTTTTTTTATCAGGGCGGACAATGCCAGAGGGCAGCAGATTCAGTTTATACGTCACCCCCCACACAACCAAGGTGTGCCCCGCGTTATGACCGCCCTGAAAGCGCACAATGATATCGGCAGATTCTGCCAGATGATCCACCATTTTGCCTTTGCCCTCGTCCCCCCATTGCAGGCCGATGATGGTGGTGTTTTGGGGGTATGACATACAGGGTTCCTGAGTTTACGCGGCAAAAAAAGCATGACTTCAGGGCAAAACAGCACGTTTTCAGTGATGCTGCAAGGGTTTTATGGTGCACATCTTCGGGTACAGCCTTGACCCCACCATGGGGTCGGTGTAGGACAAGAGAGGATTTTTTTAAAAAGGTTGTTTAGGAGACCTGACTTATGACCATCGCCATTGTTGCTGCCAAAAGAACTGCTGTGGGATCGTTTTTGGGGGGGCTGTCCTCTTTGCCAGCCCACGCTTTGGGGGGGGCGGTGATTCGCCAAATCCTCGCGGATGCCGCTTTGGCCCCTGGTGATGTGGATGATGTGATTTTGGGACAAGTCTTAACCGCCGCCTGTGGCCAAAACCCCGCCCGTCAGGCGGCCATGGCGGCAGGGATTCCGCAGGAAAAAACCGCCCTGAGCATCAATCAGGTGTGTGGCTCTGGCCTGCGGGCGGTGGCCTTGGGCATGCAAGCCATTTTAACAGGGGATGCCGATATTGTTGTGGCGGGGGGACAGGAAAGCATGTCCAACGCGCCCCACGCCAGCGTTTTGCGAAATGGCACAAAAATGGGCCCTGTCAGTTTGGTAGACACCATGATTGTGGATGGTCTGTGGGATGTTTTTGGGCAGCATCATATGGGGATTACGGCGGAAAATGTGGCCAAAGCCCACGGCGTATCGCGGGAGGCCCAAGATGCCTTTGCTCTGGCCTCTCAGGAAAAAGCCGCCGCGGCCTTGAGCGCCAACCGTTTTGATGATGAAATTGTGCCCATCACCATCCCCAGCAAAAAAGGTGACGTGATCATCGCGCGGGATGAACACCCCCGCCCCGAAACCACGGCGGAGGCCTTGGCCAAACTGCGCCCTGCTTTTGATAAAGAGGGCACGGTGACGGCGGGCAATGCCTCAGGCATCAATGATGGGGCCGCGGCGGTGGTGCTGATGTCTTTGGACAATGCCAAAAAACGGGGATTGAAACCTCTGGCCATTTTAAAATCATGGGCCACGGCGGGGGTATCCCCTGCCCTAATGGGTACGGGACCCATTCCCGCCAGCCAGTTGGCCCTGAAAAAAGCTGGCTGGACCCCCAATGATTTGGATGTGATTGAGGCCAACGAGGCCTTTGCCGCCCAAGCCATTGCCGTGAATCAGGCGCTGGGATGGGATACCCGTAACGTGAATGTCAATGGCGGCGCCATTGCCCTTGGCCACCCCATTGGGGCCTCGGGCGCCCGCGTTTTGGTAACATTGCTGCATGAAATGGGCAAACGAGATGCCAAGCGGGGCCTTGTGACCCTATGCATTGGTGGTGGTATGGGTATTGCCCTGTGCCTAGAGCGCCCTTAAGAGAAAGCCTTCTGTGTTATGACCCTCAATCTGATCTCTCGCCTGCCCGTTCATACCCATTTTCGTCTGCGCCCTTTGTTTTGGCCTGGCCTTGCCCTCAGCGGGATTGTGGTGGCATTGTCTGTTGTGGCCCTGTTCATCTGGGGCCTGGCCTTTGGCATTGACTTTACGGGGGGGGTGCAAATTGAACTGCAAACGCCCCATCACACCATTGATCAGGCCCGCGCTTTGGCGGAAAAAGCCCTGCCCGATACGCCGGTGAGCCTGCAGGGGTTTGGGGAAAACCATATCTGGCTGCTGAAAACGGCCCAAACAACGTTAAATCAGGATCAGATTCTGGCGGCACTGACAGACACCTTCCCCAAGGACACCGTGATTCGTCGCGTGGATTATGTGGGGCCCAGCGTCGGGGATGATCTGAAAGAAAAGGGCGTCATTGCTGTGATCGTGTCCATGATGGCCATTATGTTCTATATTTGGGTGCGGTTTGAATGGCCCTTTGGGGTGTCTGCGCTGGTGGCGTTGATTCATGATGTGGTCATTACTTTGGGATTTTTAAGTGTGATGCAGGAGGAATTCAGCCTCTCCACCCTGGCCGCCATTTTAACCATTGCCGGTTATTCCATCAACGACACCGTAGTGGTGTTTGACCGACTGCGGGAATTTTTGAAAAAGCACCAACGCGAGCCCCTCATCAGCTTGGCAGAGCAAACCTGTAACCACGTCATGATCCGGTCCTGTTTCACGGGGGTTACCACCATTGCCGCCCTGATATGTCTTTATATCTGGGGGGGAGCTGCCCTACAGGGGTTTAGTCTGGCCATGATTGTTGGGATTTTGGCGGGGGCGTATTCGTCCATCTTCGTGGCCACGCCGCTGATGCTGTTGTTTGAGCGTTATATTCAGCGCACGCCCAAAGCCCCTGCTACTGCGGTATGACGCTGCCTTGTGATATGATTTCGGGGGGAATGTCTGGGGGTGATCCTGCTGTCCAAGAGGATCCCCTGATCATTGCCGATCGGACTTTTCATTCCCGTTTGTTTATGGGGACGTCCCTTTATGCCAATGTTCAGGTTTTGCTGGATTGTCTGGCGGCCTCGGGCACACAAATGATTACGGCCGCCGTGCGCCGCATTCATACCACAGGGCGCGAGGCCGACGTGCTGAGCCACATCCAAGGGGCCTATCACTTTTTGCCCAACACGGCGGGATGCTACACCGCGGAGGACGCCGTGTTAACCGCCCATCTGGCGCGGGAGGTCTTTGGCACATCGTGGATCAAGCTGGAGGTCATCGGGGATGAAGACACCCTGTATCCCAACAATCCGGAATTGCTGCGGGCGGCTGAGCGCTTGCTGGCGGATGGCTTTACGGTGCTGCCCTATTGCAGTGATGATCCGTTGGTGTGTGCGCGGCTGGAGGCCATGGGATGCGCCGCCGTCATGCCGCTGGCTGGTCCCATTGGGTCGGGGGCTGGGTTATGCAACCCCTATGCGCTGCGGATGATTATTGAACGCGCCCACGTGCCGGTGATTATTGATGCGGGCATTGGCACGGCGTCCGATGCCTGCATTGCCATGGAGATGGGGGCCAGTGGGGTGTTGCTGAATACGGCCATTGCCAAATCCCTCAACCCTCTGGCTATGGCCACGGCCATGCGGTGTGCGGTGCAGGCGGGACGCTTGGCGTATCGGGCGGGGCGCATTCCCGTCAAAAGCCATGCATCGGCCTCCACCATGATGCAGGGGCGGGTGGAAACGCCTTCTCTATGACGCCGGAATACCGAAAAAGAGCCACCCTTGCCCTCCTCACGGCCACTGTGGGCGGGGGACTGATTGCTTATGGATGGGGGGGTAGGTCTTCGGAGGATGCGCCACCCATCACATCATCCCTATCGTCCCGCTCTTTGACATCCTATGTTACCCAAAAAGCCGACGATGGGGGCGCATCGGGGCTCTATGGCATGGAGCCCCTGAAAGTCCAAGATGGAGCCCTGTCATGGGATCTGTTTGGGGAAGTGCAAAGCCTCACAAAGGAAGAGGTGACATCAGTGGGGGCCTTCCCCAATGCCATGACCTTGGTGATCCAGCCTGTGTTTACAGAGGCCATGCAACAGTACAATGGGCAAAAGGTGAAAATCATGGGCTATATGTTCCCGCTGGAGGAGGGGGTAGAGCAAAAGCACTTTTTGATAGGGCCCTATCCCCCCAGCTGCGTTTTGCACTATCACGCTCCCAACAATCAGGTGATTGAGGTTAAATCAAACACCCCCATTCCCCTGACGTGGGAACCGATTCTGGTTGAGGGCACCCTGACTTTGCTGCCCAGTGATCCCAACAACAGTTTTTATCGCCTTGAAAACACCCGATTCATCAAGGAATATCCCCAGCAATAGACCTGATCCATGGTAGGGGGCTTTTGCTTCCCTCACCCCCGGATGGTGCCATGGAAAAAATAGGTACCCCATCCCAGCGTAAAGATCAGCCAGCCGTAGAGGACATGCTCGATCCACACCAGCACCACATCCCGATGACGTTCATACTGATAGGCCAAAATCACACCCCCCACCGTGGATAACACAACGGCCACGGGATTCATAAAAATGCTGTGGGCCACCCCAAAGGCCAAAGCATTCCAAACAATCCGACCCTTTGGGGACAAATGGGAAAACCAAGACCAGAACAATGGCCGAAACACAATTTCCTGCGGCAATGCCGAAAGAAACGGATAAATCAACATCACCAACACATAACGCTCTGGCATAGCCAACGGAAAGGCAAACATCTGTTCGGGGCGAAATAAAAATAACCCCACCCCCAAAATCAAAGCCACACCAACAGCGCGGACAATGATAGGGCGGATATGATCCCTGCGGGGCCATTGCAAAGACACAGGCCGGTGCCGCCACCAGATCAGGGAGAGAATCCACAAGCCCACAAAGGCCAAAACCGGCATCTTTAACCAGACAATGATGGCCGGCGCCCCAGCAAAGACCAACCATGCCAAGGCGGTATGATTTTGTTTCATCCCCAGGACACCAACGGAGGCAGGGACATCAAAATGGCCTCAACATTCCCATCTGTTTTCAAACCAAACAGGGTGCCCCGATCATACAGCAAATTGAATTCCACGTAACGGCCCCGCTTGATCAACTGGGCCTGCCGATCCTGATCCGTCCATGGTAAGGACATGGCCGCCCGCACAATGTCCGTATAAACATCCGCAAAGGCCCGCCCGACATCCTGTGTAAAGGCAAAATCCGCATCAAAATGCCCCGTGTTCAGATTATCATAGAAAATGCCCCCTACGCCGCGGGCTTCCCCGCGGTGGGGCAGGTAAAAATAACGGTCACACCATGCCTTAAATTGGGGGTAATAGGTGGGATCGTGACGGTTGCACGCATCCTCCAGGGCTTTGTGAAATAAACGGGTCTCTTCCTCTTTGGGAAAAACGGGGGTCATGTCCCCGCCGCCGCCGAACCATGTTTGGGATGTCACCAAAAAGCGCGTGTTAAAATGGGCCGCCGGCACATGGGGGGAACGGGGATGGGCCACCAAGGAAATGCCCGAGGCCCAAAAATCCCCCGTTTCCTGAGCCCCTGGAATGTTGGCCCGAAATTCGGGGCTGAAGGTGCCATGAACGGTGGAAATGTTCACCCCCACCTTTTCAAAAACACGCCCCCCCTTTATCACCGCCATGACCCCGCCGCCGCCCCCTGGACGATTCCAAGGGATGATGGAAAACCGGCCGGCTTCTGCCAAGGCGGGATTGCCGTCATCCTCCAGCGCCTCGTAACGGGTGCAAATCTGATCCCGCAACTGGGCAAACCATGCCGCCGCCTGATCCTTTTGCTGTGTCAGCGTGTGCAAAGAAGAGACAATGGGAAAATCCATAAAACAACAAAAGATACATAAAAACCAAAGACACGGCTCTGTCATAACCCCATAACAAACCCGCTGCAAGGGATTGTATTCACGGAATTGTGATGGCGGCTTTGTGGTCCCTCTGGCCCCATATTTTCCAGATTATCCTGTCACGGTTTTGAATGTAAACGTTAACCTTTTGTTAACCTTTTTTTGGCATAGTGACAGTACGTGAAAAGCACGAAAAACACACTTTTAATTTTAGAAAGGTTTAGGTTATGACAAAATTATCGTCTTTGAAATCCACACTGTCTGCGTTTACTACGGATGAGTCTGGGGCGACCTTGATTGAATATGGGGTGATTGTGGCCCTGATTTTGGCCGTTTCTGTGGCTCTGATTAAAGGTATTGGTGGCAAAGTGCAAGGCGGTTTAAGCAACGTTAATGCCCAGCTGTAATCCGCCCCATGGGATCCTCCCCCGTCGTTTGTGGCGGGGGGGGCTTATGGTATCAGGACTTACGCAGAACCTTTGTCATTGCGAGCCTCCGCAGGAGGCGCGGCAATCCACTCTTTCCGCTGAGAACATTTCTGGATTGCTTCGCTGCGCTCGCAATGACGAGTGTTATGCGTAAGTCCTAGAATTATGAAAGGTTTAAGGTTATGACAAAATTATCGTCTTTGAAATCCACACTGTCTGCGTTTACTACGGATGAGTCTGGGGCGACCCTGATTGAATATGGGGTGATTGTGGCCCTGATTTTGGCTCTATCTGTGGCGTTTATCAAAACCATTGGTACCAAAGTGCAAACCGGTTTCAGCAACACGGCTGCCCAGCTGTAATCCGCCCCATGGGATCCTCCCCCGTCGTTTGCGGCGGGGGGGGGCTTATGGTATCAGGACTTACGCAGAACCTTTGTCATTGCGAGCCTCCGCAGGAGGCGCG
>JBJTVN010000255.1:0-1766 GCA_046081225.1 Alphaproteobacteria bacterium | reverse complement strand
CATAATCGGCAGAGGCATTCATGGTGCCCCGTTGGACCAGATCAATCAAAATGTTGCTGACATCTTGGGATTCCCCCGATAAATCAACGCCCGCAATAATATCGGACTGATTTTCTTTGTTGGCCAGTTTGGCGGCTTCGCGGTCCGATGCGCGTTCGGAAAGGGTATAAACAGACATACCTGTGGCCTGCGCATTGATGGCGGAATCGGCATGCAGGGAAATAAACAAATCCGCCTTGGCAGATCGGGCCACTTCAATGCGCCCCCGCAGAGAAACAAATGTATCCCCGTTTCGTGTCATGACCACTTTGTACCCTGGCAAAGCCCGAAAGGCGGCGGCCAATTCCTGCGCGGCTTTTAAAACCAGATCTTTTTCTTGGGTGCCCCGTTTCCCTCTGGCACCTGGGTCTTTTCCCCCATGGCCAGGGTCCAGAACAATCACAATGGGGTCTTTGGAAAGCGGGGCTTTTTTTGTGTTGTTTTCTTCTAGGTCATTGTCACGGGGCCCATCTAATGCGGCAAGCTGGACAGGCGGTGTATCCTTGTTCTGTTCCAATGGGGCTTCAACACCCTTAGGGGCATCGGGCGAGGCTAAAACCACAGGCGCTAAAGATTTTTGTTTCTCAGGGGTATTTTTGAGGGGGGTATCTGTCCTTGCCAGACGCAAGGGGCGGGGTGGGTTTGTGTCAGAAATGTTGGGTTTTTTCTTTGCTATCAAAGGTTTGTCGGGGCGAATGTTGGAAAAAGCCAAGGATAGGATGGGGGGGCGATAGCCTGCCTCCACCGAAGCACTGCCCACCAAATCAAACACCAGACGATAGGTATCGGGGGTGTTTTTAGCCCAACGAAAGGCTTTCACAACACCTCCCTTGGGCAAAGAGGGTTTTTTGGCATTCCACGCTGTTCGTTTCAAATCAATCACCAAACGATCCGGATTCGTTAATGTAAATACCCGCATCTCGGGTTTTGTTTTTTCCAAAAACGTCATCTGAATCGCCTTTGGGGTTATCTTTATGGCCATCAGGGCATTGGGCAACGTATTGGGATTTGCGTTTGCATGTCCCCCAAAGGCCACAATCAAAAAAAACAACCACAGCAGGGCCTTCATGGCTTTTCTTTTTTCTTAAGATTCTAAAACCATTTTAACAGTCCCCGCCAGCTGTTTCAAGCTAAAGGGCTTGGGGATAAAATGGACATGTTCCAAACTTTCCAGTTTTTTTCGGATGTTTTCCTCTGCGTAACCCGATACGCAAATGACTTTCAGATGGGGGTTTTTTTTCCGCATAATTTCAATTAACGTTGGCCCATCAATGACGGGCATCATCACATCCGTTAGCAACAGATCGATTTTTAAATGGGGATCGTTTTGCAGAATTTGCAGGGCCACATCGCCGCTGCGGGCCTCAATCACGGTATAGCCTTTGTTTTTTAGGACGCGAGAGCTGAAAATCCGAACGGGGTCTTCATCCTCCACCAGCATAATGATTCCCATACCCGTGAGATCGCCGGTTTTTTCTTCGGTTGTGACTTCTGCCACGCGCTCTGGTCCCGTGTAACGGGGTAGATAAATTTTAAAGGTTGTCCCCCGTCCCAAAACACTGTTCACCTCAATAATCCCCCCACTCTGGCGCACAATACCGTAAACAGTTGCCAGACCCAAACCCGTGCCTGATCCCACCTCTTTGGTGGAAAAAAAAGGGTCGAAAATTTTGGTTAAATGGGCGGGGTCGATGCCCTTGCCTGTGTCAGTCACGCTCAGAATCACA
>JBJTVN010000254.1:0-1773 GCA_046081225.1 Alphaproteobacteria bacterium | reverse complement strand
TATATTTCAATCATGAAAACCCTGACACGCTATGCCCACGCGATGAATATGCGCCCCGACGTGCGCTTTGTGCCACAGGGATAACAAAGACAAAACGCCCCCTGATGGCGGATGGGGTGGGATTTGAACCCACGATGGCGTTGCCGCCATACCGGTTTTCGAGACCCACAAAAACAAAATGCCACAAAAAATCGCAACACGCAACAATATGATTTTAAAGATTTTATTTTTAAAATTCTGCTGTTGCCTCTTGTCAAAAGTTGGTGTTTTTTGCCCTCAAGTGTGCCGCCAGTGTGCCATGGAAAAAGGGTGTTTTGCTTTACCAAGGGAGCCATAGCCCCTAGAATAAGGAAGATTGATAAATATCCCAACCCTTTTTTATGGCCTCTTTGAAAAAAACAAAATCTTTGACAGATGCCCAGCCCCACACCGTGACCCTGCCCAAGGGCACAAAATCGCACACGGAATTAAGCGGCTCGCCAGAGGCGGATTTTACCCATGTGTTGGTTTTGCAAACGGTGCAGACGTTTTGGGTGTCGCCTTTTGGTGAAGAGGAAAAGGGGCGGCATTATCAGGCGGGCTTGGCCGCGCTGCGGGGTTTTAAGCCCCGCGATGAATTGGAAGGGATGCTGGCCGCCCAAATGATAGGCCTGCACAATGCCGCCATGGAATGCATGCGCCGCGCCATGGTGGCGGACCAACCCCTTGAGTGTCAAAGTCACCTGTTGGCGCAGGCGAATAAACTCACGCGGTCCTATACGTTGATGATGGAATCGCTGAACCGTTATCGTGGCCAAGCGTTGGAGCAAAAAGTCACCGTTGAACACGTCCACGTCCATGACGGGGGACAGGCCATTGTGGGGGCCATTACCCCACAGGGCGCATCCAAAGGGCCCTAGGCGGCCCTTTAAACAGTCATACCTGCCATGGTATCCCTCGCGCTGTGTATCAGGTCACGGATATGGGCACGGTTGGCCTTGGCGGATTGTGTGTGCAAACCATGTCGATAGCGTCCATGGTTACGCCCCGACAGCGATGTCCCCCCGTGCATGCGACACCGCCCATTTTTCATGGCGGGGGACTGGCAAGGCTGGCCGCTTCGGGTTCTGGCCCCGCATCTGGGGGCGGCGTTGGCCTCATTCAGGGCGCATTGCCACACAGGGTTTTGGCTTGGGTGCATGGGGTAAGTTTAGATTTTTGGTGATGGGGAGGGACCTTGCGATTGGTCTTCCTTTCACTTGGTTTGGTTTTGTTTTATCTGTATAAAAGCCTATCTCGTATTCTTTCCCGCTCCTCATTTTGCATTTGTCTTTTTTGTAATTTTAACTGTTGTTCCATAATGTCTGTTTGGCGTTGCATTTGATAATTATAAGAATTATAAGGCTGGAATCCGTATTGAGATTCAACCCTCTTTCTAATAGACTCTGCTGGATCATTATATGGATTATATGAATTATATTCCCAACTTTGAGCCATAGCACTTGCATCCGTCATAAACACCGATAACACGGCAGCACATAAAACCTTACGCATTGCTGTCTCCTTCATGATTGCGATTGACGAACCCTTTTGGTCACCATTTGTGACGATTTGTGTATTGTATCCTATAGGCTTTTGGTTGTCAATAAGCAACAATAACCAACAACAGGCCCATGACACCCCGAACCATCATCGGCCAGCGCATGGTCCAAAAGCGTAAAGAGACTTGGGGATACCATCAGGGGATTGGATGGATAACGGTTGGGGCAGGCAGGCACCCCAAGGGCCCTTTGG
>JBJTVN010000253.1:0-3828 GCA_046081225.1 Alphaproteobacteria bacterium | reverse complement strand
GCCACACTTTTCAGTGGACAGATTTTGTATCGGTTTGTATGGTACCGGCGACGGAGCGTAGCGCAGCCTGGGTAGCACACCGGTCTGGGGGACCGGAGGTCGGAGGTTCGAATCCTCTCGCTCCGACCATTTTTGCTTTTTCCCAAAGGAAACATTATGGCTTTCCCCCCCTCTTCCCCATCTCTGCAGGCCAAAACATCCAGCATCTGGGGGGGGCGATTTTCGGCCACACCGGCAGAGTTGCTGCAAGAGATCAACATATCGCTGGACGTCGATAAAAAGATGGTGAATGAGGATATTGAGGCCTCCCTCGCCCACGCTGAAATGCTGCGGGCCTGCGGCATTTTGTCCCCAGACGATTATCACGCCATTTGTCAAGGCATGCACACCATCATGGTGGAAATTGCAGAGGGACGTTTTCCCTTTCGGCGGGATCTGGAGGATATTCATATGAATATCGAATCCCGACTGAAAACCTTAATTGGGGATGCGGCGGGTCGCCTGCACACCGCCCGCTCCCGTAATGATCAGGTGGTGACGGATTTTCGGATGGTGATGCGGCGGGCCTGCGAAACCCTGCAGGATCTGTTAAAAGACATGCAAAAACAACTCCATCAAAAAGCCAAAGATCACACCGAAACCTTAATGCCAGGGTATACGCATCTGCAAATTGCCCAACCCGTCAGTTTGGCCCATCATCTGCTGGCTTATGTGGAAATGTTTGGTCGGGATCGCTTGCGTTTTGGGGATTGTGCGCGGCGATTGAACGAATGCCCCCTGGGGGCAGCCGCGCTGGCGGGCACATCCTTTCCCATCAATCGCCACAACACAGCGGAGGCCCTAGGTTTTGATCGTCCCATGGCCAACAGCATGGATGCCGTATCCGCCCGGGATTTTGTACAGGAATTTCTGGCCGCCGCCACCATTGCCGGTACCCATTTATCTCGCTTGGGGGAAGAATTGGTGCTATGGGCCAGTCCCCATTTTGCTTTTGTGGATTTGGGGGACACGTTTTCCACCGGCAGCTCCATTATGCCCCAAAAGCGCAATCCCGATGCGGCGGAATTGCTGCGGGCAAAAATTGGGGGATTGCTGGGGGCCTTTACCCACATCACCACCATCCTGAAGGGACTCCCCCTGACCTACAGCAAAGATTTACAGGATGATAAAGACCTGACATTCCGTGCCATCGACACCCTGAGCCTGTGTCTGCGCGTGGCCGCCGCCATGATTCAGGATATGAAAGCCAAACCCGATGCCATGGCCACTTGGGCCCAGCAGGGGTTTTCCACGGCCACGGATTTGGCGGATTATTTGGTGCAGACCCTTGGCCTGCCCTTTCGCGAGGCCCACCACATCACGGGCCGCATCGTCCAGATGGCAGAAGTCCAAGGGTGCGATTTATCGGACCTGACCCTAGAGAGTTTGCAAAAAGCCCACCCCCCCATTACAGCCGAGGTGTACACGGTTCTCAGTGCAAAAGCCTCCCTTCACCGCCGCACTAGCTTTGGTGGGGCATCCCCCATGCGCGTCGCAGAAGCCCTGAGCGATGCCGAGGCGCGATGGTCATTATGATCCCTTTTTCAGGGATTGCAGAGCAGCACAATTTCCCTGTTCTTTTTTAAAAAGCTTTGTTATCGTCACCCCTATCTGTTTTGACAATCTTCTTGTCCACACAAACCTCGGGTGATCTTTCATGATGCGATTTGCTTCTTTGTTTTTGACAGTAACCCTTGTCCTCTTTCTGGCGGCGTGCAGCACAAAACGCGCAAACACTGTTGAAAATAGTGGGTTTTTGGGCTCTGATCTTTACAGCAAAATGGAAACCAACAAAAATGACGATACACGGGTCCTGCGCCTTTACAAAAGCACAAATGCCCAAAATTCTGCCTATATGAAGCGTTTTACAAAAGTCCTTTTGAACCCCATCGTGGTCTATCTTAAGGAGGATCAACTGGAGGATGTTGGCCAAAAAAATGCCCAAGTCATCGCCAATCAGTTTTATGACAAAGTCAGCGCCGAACTTTCCAAAGATTATACCCTAACCACAAAAGAAGCGCCGGATGTTTTGGTCATCACCGCGGCCATTACCAACCTAGAGGATGCCAACCCCACCATGAATGCCATTTCTACGGTGGTCCCTTTCGCAGCAGTCACCTCAACGGCCTATACCTATTTTTCGGATGAACCCAGTTATCAAGGCCAAGTTGCTGTAGAGGCCAAAATGATGGATGGTGGTACCGGTGAAATTCTGGTGGCGGCGCAGGATCGTCGTTTGGGCGGCAAAGGTGTGGGGGAAAAAACCCTGAGCTCTTGGCATGATGTGGAAAACACCCTCACCTTCTGGGCTGAGGCCACCCGTCGCAGCCTGTGTGAGCTGCGGGGCGGTACCACATGCGTTGCCCCCAAAATAAAGTAACCTACCTTTTCCTTGGGTGACATACAGATTGGGTGATGTTTAAGATAAAGGGTTTGTCGTGAAGCCTTTAGGTGTCTTGGTGTCAGGGCATGGGTCCAATTTGCAGGCCATTCTGGACGCCTGCGCCCAAGGGGAGATCGCGGGTCGTGTGGCCTGTGTCATTTCCAGCAACCCCGCAGCTTTTGCGGGGAATCGGGCCCAAAAAGCGGGCGTTCCCTATCACATCTTACCCAAAATGACCCCTGAGGCACGGGACGAACACATCACGCGTTTGCTGCGGAACCATGATGTTCAGGGGGTGTGTCTGGCGGGATACATGCGCCTTCTCACGCCAAACTTTGTGGAAACGTGGTGGGACCGTTTGCTGAACATCCACCCCAGTTTGCTGCCATCCTTTAAGGGGTTGCATGCCCAGCGTCAGGCCCTGATGGCAGGGGTTAAGGTCACAGGATGCACGGTGCATTTTGTGCGTCCTGCCATGGATGAAGGCCCCATTGTCCTGCAAGCCACCACCCCCGTTTTTGAGGACGATACCGAAGACAGCCTGAGCCAGCGGATTCATACCCTAGAACACAGAATTTACGTCCAGGCCCTGCGCTGGTACTGCAAAGATCGCTTAATCATCAGGGATGAACGGGTGTTCTTAAGGCCAGAGAATGGTCTTGCCTTATAGGCGGGAAAGCCGGAAAAGGCGGGACGGGGCAGCAGGATTTGTTCCTCGGGTCAAGGGCGGAAGGGAAAAAATACCGCACTGAGCGTAGCGAGGGAGGATGATTTTTTCCCCGCCCCGACCCGACCCGATTTTTTTGTTGGTATTCTTCTGAATTTTATTGTACAGTATTTTATAATGTTTATGGATGGATTTAAAACATGACTAAAAACGCCCCCCCCCCCCGCCGAAGCTGATTTAGAAGAATCGTTTCTAAAGACATCGTATAAAATAATCGGGGATAATGCCCTCGTTACGTTTCAAACTGACGATCTGGGTGCGCCCTGTGTAAGAGAAATATGCAAAAACGAAAAATTAGGGGAAGCAAATCGAATCATAGCTGCTGCACTCCAGCACTCAGAAACGAATTATGCTGCTTTCCTTGAGCTCGCGGTCAGGACCGCGGTATCACCAACTCTAGAAACGTATTATGTTGGTGGCGCTAAGGCAGGCGCCAGATCTGTATTGGACACTCGTTATCCAGTGTCTCCAGAAGATGCTTTTGAAAGTGAGGAATGGACCCACCATCCAGATGTTCCAAATCCCGAAGCTTTATTAAGTGAGCCCCTTGCAAAATTAGATAGATTGGGTTGATTTGGTAGAAAGTGAGAGGAAAAAGGGGGAAAGCGTGCCATACAGGGTTTGAAAAAAGCCTGTAGAAAGGACACCGAGCATGGCACTGGGTCAGAGATTAAGCGTA
>JBJTVN010000252.1:0-1824 GCA_046081225.1 Alphaproteobacteria bacterium | reverse complement strand
ATCCGGCGCATCCGCATCACGGCGTCGGCGACCGGACTGATGAACACGATGTCCGAATCCCCCCACGACAGGGTGGGCAGGGCTTTGGGGGATTTGACCCTCAGCAGGGCCAAATCGGTTTTTTCATCCCGCCCCACCAAGGTGGCGGAGAGCTTTGTTTGATCGTTCAAAATCACCTTAATATCTTCGGCGTTTTGAATGACGTGGTTGTTGGTGACCACATACCCATCGGGGGAAATGATAAACCCTGATCCCAGGGCCACGCCTTTTTTGGCGGGGGCGTTTTTGTATTGATTTTCAAAAAAATCTTTGAAAAACTGCTCAAACGGGGATCCTGGGGGGAATTGGGGCATTTGGGTGCGCCAGTCTTCTTGCTTGACGGTTTGCACGGCGGCGATGTTCACAACGGCGGGGCTGGCCTTTTCTGCCAAATCCGCAAAAGACACCATGGACACATTGGCCCACGCGGGGGCCACCATCACCAAAACCAACACAACAAACCGTAAAACCATGTGCAGTCCTTTGATTTTTTAAAGTTTTCTCATCGCGTTCCCCGCATCCAGAACCAAGATTTTGGGGTGATGCGTTGTGCGTTCATCCTCTTCGAACTGGGCATAGGCGGCAATTATAATCTGATCCCCCACCGCCACCAAGCGGGCGGCCGCGCCGTTGATGCAAATCTGACCTGCTTTTCCCAGAATCACATAGGTGGTAAAGCGCTCTCCGTTGGTGCAATTGTATACATCCACCTGTTCGTGTTCCACAAGGTCCACCAGGGCGCAGAACGCGGGATCAATGCTGATGGATCCCTCGTACATCAAATCGGCCTCTGTCACGGTGGCGCGATGAATCTTGGATTTTAACAACGTGCGGCGCATACAACTGAATCAAAGTCCCTGAAAAAACGCTTTGGCATAAAACGCTCTGGCATCTAACCCCCATTGTAACCGAGGCCAGACAAAACACAAGGGGGGCACCACAGACAAACGATTGTATCATAATAATGCCCATGGTATGCACACATAGTTTTTTAAGGGGAGCCTCTGTCTTGCTTATGAAAAAAATCAAAAATCTTTTCCCCGTATGCTGTTTTGCCATTGGTTTTGGGATGGTGCTCCTCTCTCATGGTGCATGGGCCAAAGACGCTGCAACTCCCGTCGCGGACCCTGTGAGCGAATGGTCTTTTGGTGCAGATCTTTACATTTGGGGTGCGGGTGTGGGGGGGGAAACGTCTCAGGGGAATGACATTGATGTCTCCTTCGGTGATGTCCTGGACACCATGGACTTTGGATTCATGGGGGTGGGTCACGTTTTTCATGACAAGTGGCATGCCTCTTTGGATGTTTTGTACATGAATTTGTCGGATGAAAATGGCAAAGACGTAACGTTGCCTAATGATCGCACCCTCAGCGGTCACGCGGATATTGACCTGACTTCGTGGGTATTAACCCCCTTGGTGGGGTATGTGGCTCTAGAAACGGAGCGTTTTCAGCTGGAGCCCTTCGCAGGGGCCCGTTACCTGAATCTGGATACTTCTCTTGATATTCGCATCAATGACCGCACGCGGAATTTTTCTAATGCTGACGGTGTTTGGGATGGGATTGTGGGGGCACGGGGGGATGTTTACCTGGATGAGCACTGGCATTTGCCCTATTACGCCGATATCGGCACAGGGGATACAGATTTATAGCCATCACGAATTTGAATGAATTAAATTTTTAGTTTTGCTAGAGTGCCATCAAGCCCCCCAAAAAAAGAGGAGAAGACGATGGCGTACGGAGAAGATTTTCGGAAAAGAGCGATGGTTATGTTGGCCGAAGGCAA
>JBJTVN010000251.1:0-5173 GCA_046081225.1 Alphaproteobacteria bacterium | reverse complement strand
ACACAGGCCCAACCATGCCTGCCCTTGAGGATCATCCCCCAGCAGCATCACAGGGATGGTGGCCTTGGCCATATCCAAAAACAGGGTCAGGGCTGCCAAGGTCTTGTTCCCCGTGCGCAGTACATTGGTGGCCCCGATGTTGCCCGACCCAATGGCCCGCACATCCCCCAACCCTGCAAGGCGCGTTACAATCAACCCAAAGGGCACCGACCCCAACAGATAACAGAAAAACGCCAGCCCCATCATGCCACTACAGGGGTAAGGCCAAGGCTTTTTGGGATTTTATAACCTTATCCGGCAGGGGGGTGACGTTGGACGCCAAGGCCCGTTGATCCTGCACCCGTTTTTTGTTCATCAACAGGTCCAACAGGGTGCCCAGCTCTGTCTTTAACTGATGCCGGTGCACAATCCGATCCACCATGCCGTGATCCAGCAGGTATTCTGCGGTTTGAAATTCTTCGGGCAGGTGTTCGCGGATGGTTTCCTTGATCACGCGGGCACCGGCAAAGCCAATGATGGCCTTGGGCTCGGCCAAGGTAATATCCCCAATCATGGCAAAAGAGGCCGTCACCCCACCCGTGGTGGGATCCGTCAGCAAGACCAGATAGGGCAGGCCTGCATCCTTTAACCGTTGAATGGCCGCCGTGGTGCGGGCCATTTGCATCAGGGAAAACATGCCCTCTTGCATACGGGCCCCACCAGAAGAGGGAATCACCAACAGGGGTTTTTTGTGCTGCACGGCGTATTCTGCGGCCTGAACCAAGGCCTCCCCCGCGGCGATGCCCATGGACCCGCCCATGAAAAAGAAATTAAACGCCGCCACCACCAAATCCTGTCCCCCGATGGTGCCAATGGCCACCTGAACCCCGTCAGAGGTCCCCTGTTGGGTCTGGGCGTCTTTCAGGCGTTCGCTGTATTTTTTGGTGTCTTTGAATTTCAGGGGATCATGGGGAACGCGCTTGATTTTCAACAATTCATACCGCGCCCCAAACAGCAACGAAAACCGCATATCCGGCGTTATGCGCCCATGGTGCCCACAATAATGACAAACGTTATGGTTGGCCGTCCATTCTTTCACGTACACCAACTTTTCACAGGACCGGCACTGGTGCCACAGGTTATCGGGCAGGTCCTTTTTGGGCTGGACAATGGCCTGAATTTTTGGACGAACAAATCGTGTTAACCAACTCATGATATTACCCTTTTTCTGGAAACAGGTGCGTGGCTTTGCAGCATGCGAAAACGAAGGATTCTACATCGGGATGCAGCGTTGCCCCTGCAAACAGGGGCTGGGTACGGGCACACAGATCCACAAAGGCCGATCCCATCACCACCCCATCCGCAAAGACCGCCACGTGGGCGATGTCATGCGGGGTTTTGATGCCAAATCCCAAAACAACGGGAACGGGGGATTGTTTTTTTACGGTTTTGTATAAATCCTTTAATGTATCGCTTAAAACCGTGGCATTGCCCGTAATCCCCACACGTCCCACCAGATACACAAAACTATCCGGATGGCACGATGCCACAATGGCGGCCTGACGATTTTTGGGGGTTAGGGGGGTGATCAGGGGCACCAACGGCAGGGCAGGATGGGTAAAGGCCCCTGTTTCCTCCAACGGGACATCCACCAACAGCATGGCATCAACCCCAGCGTGGCTGGCTTCGTGACAAAACATTTCCGTGCCATAGCGATACACAGGATTGGCATAGCCCATCAATACCAAGGGAATATGGGGATGGCTTTGCCGGAATCGCCGAATCATGGCAAAGATATCCGAAAACGACAGGGGATGTTTCAGGGCCCGCAGACCCGCCGCCTGAATCACCGGCCCATCCGCCACAGGGTCCGAAAAGGGCATGCCCAGTTCAATGGCATCGCATCCCAAATCAGCCAAAGCACCCAGCAGACGCTCTGTGGTGGCCAAATCGGGATCCCCTGCCATGATATAGGGCACAAAGGCCGCCCGATTCTCGTTTTTTAAACGATGAAAGGTGTTTGGTATGCGTTTCATGACAGATTGATTCCCAAAGCATCCGCGATGGTAAACAGATCTTTATCCCCACGACCGCACAGATTCATCACCAAAATATCATCCTTGGGCAGGGTGGGGGCCAGTTTTTTCACAAAGGCGAGGGCGTGGGCGGGCTCCAACGCGGGCAAAATCCCCTCCATTCTGGCGCAGTACTGAAATGCGGCCAGAGCCTCTTTGTCTGTGGCGGTTTCATAGTGAACGCGCCCTGTGTCTTTCAGATAGGCATGCTCTGGCCCAATGCCAGGGTAATCCAAACCGGCGGCGATGGAATGGGCATTTTTGATTTGTCCCTGATCATCCTGCAACAAATAGGTCATGTTCCCGTGCAAAATCCCAGGGGTTCCCATGGTGAGCGAGGCCGCATGCTGGTCTGTGTACAAACCTTGGCCCCCTGCCTCCACCCCATACATGGCCACAGGGTCATCCAAAAAGGGATGAAACAACCCCAGCGCATTGGATCCCCCGCCCAAACAGGCCACCAGATGATCCGGCAACCGGCCCAGATGTTCCATGGCTTGCCAGCGCAGTTCCCGCCCAATCACCGATTGAAAATCCCGCACCATACTGGGATAGGGATGGGGCCCCGCCGCGGTGCCGATCAGATAATAGGTATCTTCGGCATGTTCCGCCCAATCGCGCAGGGCTTCGTTCATGGCATCTTTCAGGGTTTTGCTGCCTGTTTCAACGGGTTTGATCTCCGCCCCCAACAGGGTCATGCGCATGATGTTGGGGCGTTGGCGGGCGGCATCCTTTGCGCCCATATAAATGGTGCAGGGCACATTAAACAACGCGCATACCGTGGCGGTGGCCACACCATGCTGCCCCGCCCCTGTTTCGGCGATAATTCGGCGCTTGCCCATCGTTTGGGCCAGCAGGATTTGCCCCAGACAGTTATTGATTTTGTGGGCGCCGGTGTGGTTTAACTCGTCCCGTTTAAAGTAAACCTGCGCCCCCCCCAAATCATCGCTGATGCGTTTGGCATGCCACAAGGGACTGGGACGGCCCACATAATCCCGAAACAACAGACTGAGCTGATTTTGAAAATCATCATCCTCTTTGATGCGTTCATAGGCCGCATCGACCTCGTGAATCAAGGGCATCAAAAGCTCGGCAATAAACTGACCGCCATATGGGCCAAAGGTGCGCTGAACCATGGTGTTATCAAAAACCAAACATTATCTTATCAGCGGCACTATACGGACCTGCCCTTGAAATGTCAAAGAGACACTTTGAGATGAAGATGGGTATTCTTTGACCTGTTCCCTGTTCCCTGCTACCTGTTATAGGAACTTTGTACATTGATTCAGTTTCTATGATTTTTTATATCGTCACCATTCTGATTTTGCTGGCCATATCGGCATTTTTTTCGGCGGCGGAAACGTCCCTGACGGCATCATCCCGCGCCGCCATGCACCAACGGGCCAAAGAGGGCAACCGTCGGGCCAAAACCGTTATGAAGCTAAAAAATGATTCCGAATCCGTCATCAGCGCCATTTTGCTGGGCAACAATCTGCTAAACATTCTGGCCACAGCCATCACCACCGCATTTTTGGCCCAATTTTCCGATGATGGGGTTTTGTATGCCACCATCGTGATGACGGTGGCCATTTTGATTTTTTCTGAGGTTCTGCCGAAGGCCCTCGCCCTGCATCATGCCTCCCCCATTGCGCTGGCCATTGCGCCTGTTGTGCGGGCGTGGTTATGGGTGACATGGCCCATCATTTGGACCATTCGTTTGATTATCCGTGCGTTGGGGGCCAGTCCCTCTTTCCCCACCACGCTGGCCGAAGAGGAATTGCGCGGCGCCATTGACTTACACGGCGAAAATAGGGGCGAAGCCAAACAAACCACCGAGCGCACCATGCTGCAAAGCATACTGGATCTGGACGATGTTACCGTGGATCAGGTGATGCGCCACCGCAACAGCGTGTTTATGTTAAATGTGGCCCTGCCCGCCGAAGACATTTTGCGCCAGATTATCAAAAGCCCCTACACCCGCGTTCCCCTGTGGCAGGATAACCCAGGCAACATCGTGGGCATTTTGCACACCAAAACCTTGTTGCAATCGTTGGACTCAGAGGGGTCTTTTCAGGATGTCCCCATCACCAGTTTAATGAGCCCCCCCTGGTTTATTCCGGAAAACGCCAATCTTTTGCAGCAATTGCAGGAATTCAAACGTAAACGGGAACATATCGCCATTGTGGTGGATGAATACGGCACCTTTTTGGGAATTGTGACGCTGGAGGATATTTTAGAAGAAATTGTGGGCGACATCACCGACGAGCTGGACACCCCCAACCGAGGCTGGCGCAAAGCCGGTGAAAACCTGTATTTGATCCAAGGCAGCATGACCATCAGGGATCTGAACCGCGATCTGGGATGGAATCTGCCCGAAGAGGACGCCGTGACGCTGGCAGGGCTTTTGATGCATGAATCGCGAACCCTGCCCCACGTGGGCCAAAAATTTCGGTTTTATGGCCAGACCTTTGAAATCGTGCGTCGCAAAGGCAATCAAATCACATTGATCCGTGCGGGCAATGCCCCTCGAGAGGTGGACTCCCCCTGAAAAGAATGCACACGAAACCGTGATGGGGATTCTGTTTGTGTTTCCTGCATTTCTGCATCCAGCGCCAAGGCAATGGAGGCCAAACCCCGACAATGGATTTTGCGCAGGGTGACGTGGCTGCGGCCATCGTGATCCTCCAGCGCACGCCAAGAGATGCTACAGGCACGGGCCCAGACAATGCGGCGCTCTTCGGGGGTTAAGATGAACAGCCAGTTCAAAACCTCGTCCATGGCGGAAATTTCACGGGGGGTGCTTTTGTGGGGGGTGTTGTTCTGATAGGGTCTCGCCAGCCAGCTTTCTGGGGTGCTGCGCACCACATCCGGCCAATAACTGGCATAACCGGCAAAGGTTTTATGCGGTAAAGACCGAAGGGTCTGGGCGGCTTGCTTCAGGGCAGATTCAACGGTGGAAAGGGATGTTGTCATATCGTATTCCTTACGTTTTATGAAGAGTTAGTTGAGCCCCTTGCAAAATTAGATAGATTGAGCCCCTTGCAAAATTAGATAGATTGGGGTGATTTGGTAGAAAGTGAGAGGAAAAAGGGGGAAAGCGTGCCATACAGGGTTTGAAA
>JBJTVN010000250.1:0-1935 GCA_046081225.1 Alphaproteobacteria bacterium | reverse complement strand
AAAAAAAAGCCATCGCCACAGACATCGCCGCCGTTTATGAAGAGGCCGCCAGCACAGGTCTGGATAAAAAAGTCATTCGCAAATTGGTGGCCTGGCGCAAAAAAAGCGAAGAAGAACGCAGCGAAGAGGATCAGTTGTTTCAGATTTATCTAGAGGCCATTGAAAGTCTGTCCCGCGGCGCCAACACCAGCAACGTTGTTAAGATTGCTTAGGTTATTATGCGGATTCTCATGGCCATTGCCGGCGCCCCTAAAGGGGGGGCTGAAAAACATTTTGAACGCCTCGCCCGCGCTTTTCATAACCACGACGGCGTCACGGTGGAGGTTTTAATTCGTCACAATTACGATCGCTACAAACGATTGCGTGATGATGGCATTACCCTGCGTCAGGCGCCCTTTGGTGGTTTTTTTGATTTTAAAACCAAAGGCATTTTTGCGCAGCACATCGCGGATTTTAAACCCGATGTTGTCTTTACGTGGCTGAATCGTGCCACAAAATTTTGCCCCCAAAGCGAGGCCCTGCACGTGGGGCGCCCTGGGGGGTATTATGATTTAAAATATTACCGAAAATGTGATCTGATGATTGCCATGACGGATCATCTGCGGACATTTTACTTAGATAAGGGATGGCCTGCAGAAAAAATCGTCACCATCCCCAATTTTGTGGATGAACCTGTCACGGGCATCCCTTTGCCAAGCACCCTTTCCCTGGATCCCAAGAAAAAAGTTGTCTTGGCCTTGGGTCGTTTTCATCCCAACAAAGGCTTTGATGTTTTGTTGCAGGCCATGATGCAGGTGCCACAGGCCCAGCTATGTTTGTTGGGGGAGGGGGAAGAAAAACAAGCCCTCGTCGCTCTCGCCGCCCCCATCGGGAACCGCGTCCACATATTGCCTTGGCAGGACAACATCACCCCGTTTATGGAGCATGCGGATGTGTTTGTGTGCCCCTCCCGTCACGAACCCTTTGGCTCTGTGATTTTAGAGGCATGGTCCCACAAAAAACCCCTGATTGCCGCTGAAAGCGAAGGGCCGTCTCAGGTCATTGAGCATGAAAAAACGGGCCTTTTGGTGCCCGTGGGCAATGCAGATGCCCTTGCCAGTGCCATAAGCCGCGTTCTTGAGGATGAAAAGTTTTCCAAAGATCTCGCCAAAAAGGGACACGAAGCCTATAAGAAATCCTATCAGGAAAGCATTGTGGTGCAGCGTTATCTGGATACCTTCGCCAGTTTCCGCCTAGCCACTCCCCAAAAGAAAAACCGTGAATAATGACCGAAACCCTGCCCCGTTGGCATCTGGAGGATCTTTTCCAAGGCCCCCAAGCCCCTGATTTTCAAGCGGCCCTGAAAGAGGCCCAAACCAAAACCCATGCGTTTGTGAAGGCCTTTTCGCATCAAGATTTCTCAGCCATGGGGGCTGATGTTTTTTATCAAGCCATTTTGGATTACGAGGCCCTCTCAACCCTTTTTGGAAAACTGGGCACCTATACCTTTTTGCTGTTTTCCGAAAACCGCAACGACATGGCCCGCGCCCAAGTGTTTCAAAACACGCGAGAGGCTTTGCAAACCCTGGAATCCGACCTGATTTTTTTCACCCTTGCCCTGTGCGCCCTCAGCGAAGCCCGTGTGCAGCAGCTTTATGAAACCCATTTGGGCATTGCGCGGTATCGCCCTTGGCTGAGGCAGGTTCGGCTTTTTCAGCCCCATACCTTGGATGAAACCAGTGAAAAATTAATGCACGATTTGCATATCACCAGCCGCAGCGGATGGGTGCGGTTGTTTGATCAAATCATGGCGGCTTTGCGTTTTTCCTATCGGGGGGACATGCTGACAGAAACCCAAGTTCTGCATCTGATGAACACCTCCACGGACCCTGATATCCGTCGGGATGCGGCCTTGGCTTTTTCTGGGGGACTGGAAAGCCAAAAAGATACCTTTGC
>JBJTVN010000249.1:0-5628 GCA_046081225.1 Alphaproteobacteria bacterium | reverse complement strand
GGGATGTGCCGGATCATCAATCTGTGGGCGGCCGCCCCGCCATGCCCATGCGGGAGTTTTTAAAGCAAATCGCGTATTTGAAAAAAATCGTGCCGTAAAATCTTTTAGGGGCAGGGGGCAGAGGACCTTTGTCAAGAATCTTGACAAAAATCACCGATGCCCATAAGGTCATGCCCTGATCATACTTTATAAGTGTGTCTTGCTCGGCCTTTAGGAACATTTTCTCATGACAAAACTTCTTCTGCCCCGCGCTACGGCGGCTTGGCTTGTTGACAACACCCGATTGACCTTTCGCCAGATTGCGCAGGTGGCGGGCCTGCATGAACTGGAGGTTCAGGCCTTGGCCGATGGTGAGGGGGGTGTTTCGCTGCATCCCGTTAACCCCATTGCCAACGGTCAGATCACACCAGAGGAAATCACCCGTTGTGAAGACGACCCCACGGCCCACTTGCAGCTCAAAGACAACCCCTTAATGACCCAGAAAACCAAAAAGAAAGGGGCCAAATACACCCCACTGAGCAAGCGTGGTGACAAGCCCGACGCCATTGCATGGCTGGTAAAATTTTATCCCCAGATGTCCGATGGTCAAATTTCAAAGCTGATTGGCACCACCAAAAACACCATCACCAAAATTCGGGACCGTACCCATTGGAATATGCAAAACATTAAACCCCAAAATCCTGTGGATATGGGCTTATGTTCCTTTGCGGATTTAAATCAAATCACCAAAAAACTGACCCCTGCCGTCGTGGAAACGGATGACGATGCAAGGCATCTGCTATAACCGATGACAACCATGCCTAAAAAAAACCAAAAAAAAATTCTGGTGGGAGGGGTTCTTCTGTTGGCCTTGGTGGTGTATGGCATCATCTTTTTTCTTCGCCCCAGCCTTTCGGAATATGGCTTGGTCACCGAAGAGATCACCTTTGGCCAAAATATCTTAAAGGTGGAAATTGCCGATACCGACCCTTCCCGTGCCAAAGGACTGATGATGCGGACTTTTCTACCGGATGGCTATGGGATGCTCTTTGTGTGGCCCGAAGAGGCCCCCCGCACGATGTGGATGAAGGATACCTTTATTCCGCTGGACATGATTTTTATGGATGGTCAGGGCAAAATTGTTGCGATTATCCCCAATGCTGTCCCCCATGATTTATCCCCCTTGGCGGGGGATCGTCCGGCCCGTTATGTTCTGGAGGTTCCCGCTGGATACGCCGCGCGTCTTCAGATGGCTGTGGGCCAAACCCTTTCTTTACCCTGATGTTTCAACGCCTTACGTCTCTTTTGGGGTCGCATAAGGTTTTTAATCCTGCGGCTGTGGACCCCACGTGGCTGCGGGATCAACGGGGATGCTTCACCAGTGCCCCTTTGGCGGTTGTGGTGCCCCAGTCCCATGATGATGTTGTCCAGTTGGTGCGGTTTTGCTGTGCTGAGAATCTTTGCCTTGTCCCTCAAGGCGGCAACACCGGTTTGGTGGGGGGCGCGGTGGCGAGCGGAGAGCGTCAGATTCTGGTGAATTTTTCGGGGATGAATCGGATTCGGGCCCTCTATCCACAGGACCGGATCATGGTGGCCGAGGCAGGTTGTACCCTGCTTCAGATCAATACCGCAGCAAAAGTCCATGGCCTCAGGTTTCCCTTGGGTCTGTCCGTGGGGGATCGTTGCCGCTTGGGGGGCAATATCGCCACCAATGCAGGGGGGATTAACGTGCTGCGCCACGGCATGACCCGTCATCTGATTTATGGGATCGAGGGGGTTCTGGCCGATGGCACCGCCATTCATCATCTGGTGCGTGTGCCCAAAAACAATGTGGGTTTTGATGTGGCGCAACTGTTCATTGGCACAGAGGGGCGTCTGGGCCTGATGACGGCTGCCACCATAAAATTGGTCACCTTGCCCCAGAACACCGTCAGCTTAATGGTGGCCTGTCGGGATTTGGATGTTGCCATGGCATTGTTGCATCGTCTTTGGGAACAAACAGCGGATAATGTAGAGTCCTTTGAATTGATGTCCCGAGAGGCGCTGGCTTTGGTGGCGCAGCATCGGGATTATGTATGCCCCCTAAAAACCAACGCGCCGTGGTTTGTTTTAACGCAGATCCTGTTACCCTATTTTGCCAATCCCGCGGAGGTGTTGCCGGCTTTGATCGCGTCCCTAAAGGTGGATGATGTGGCTGTTGCCATCACCGAAGACGACCAAAAGGCTCTGTGGTATCCCCGCCAAGAATTGCCGTGGGTTCAGGGGCCCAGCATAAAAAACGATGTGGCGGTGCCGTTATCGGCCTTGCCGTCTTTTTTACAGGCAACCCAAACCCTTTTGATGCAGGCCATGCCCGATATTCGGCCCATTGTTTTTGGACATTTGGGGGATGGAAACTTGCATTACAATCTGTTGCCACCCTTGAACCAAACACCAGAGGCCTTTTTGTCCCACGCCCCCCTGTTGCATGAGATTGTTTATACACAGGTCAACCATCATCACGGCTCTATCAGCGCGGAACACGGTTTGGGCAGGGTGAAAAAAGACCTTTATCATCGCGACGCGGATCAGGGAACGCTCGCCACCCTGCAAGCCATCAAAAATGTGATGGACCCCCACCATCGATTGAACCCAGAGCTGTAGGATGAACCCCTTCTTTTTTGTTTTTTTATGGGTTTTTCTGGCCCCCTCTGCCCTCAGCCAAACGCCAGAGGGATTGACGTTTCACGACACTTGGACCGTTCCCTACGCAGATAACCAACCCCGTGAATACCACATTTACGGGATTATGAGCAATCTCACCCCCCAAAAGGATGTTTTGCTGCGGGCGGAAACCCGTCTAGGCACCCTTGTTTTTGAAAGTCTATTGTTTGCCCCCCAAAACAAGGACAAAACCCCCACCCCCCTTGCCACGCTGGATGTGCCCGCAGAACAGGTGATGTTTTTTGATCCAGGGCGGATGCGCCTGACCCTGAAACAGCCCATAAAACGGTTAAAGGTGGGGGATACCTTCCCCTTGACCCTGATTTTTCGTCACGCGGGGGCCGTTAAAAGCACCGTTGAGGTGAAACGCTGCTGTGAAGAAGACTCTGGGGAGAACACAACCCGCCCTGCTGACAACACGACCCGATGAGGGGTTTGCGCGGCCCTTGTTTTTTGCCCCTATCCTCCCTATATCATGGGAACAGAGGAGAAACATCATGACCACCGTTGTCGCTGTTCGCAAAGGCAAAGACATTGTGATTGCTGCTGATGGGCAAGTGTCTTTGGGGCAGACCATCATCAAAAACAATGCCAAAAAAGTTCGCCTGCTGGCCGATGGCAAAGTCATCGTGGGATTTGCAGGATCCACGGCGGATGCCTTTACGTTGTTTGAGCGTTTGGAGGCAAAACTGGAAAAACACTCCGGCCAACTCATGCGGGCGTGCGTGGAATTGGCCAAGGACTGGCGCACCGATCGCTATCTGAGACGGCTTGAGGCCATGATGCTGGTGGCGGATAAACAGACCATGCTGTTGCTCTCTGGCACGGGGGATGTGTTAGAGCCCCAGGAAAATGTCATGGCCATTGGATCCGGCGGCAACTATGCCTTGGCGGCGGCTTTGGCTTTGTATGATTTGGATGGGGATGCCAAAAGCATTGCCCAAAAGGCCATGGGCATCGCCGCAGGCATTTGTGTGTATACCAACGATACTGTGACCCTAGAAACCCTGAGTGCTGCATGACCACCGACGCTGATTTAACCCCCAAAGCCATTGTGGCTGAACTGGATCGCTATATTGTGGGCCAGGCCGAGGCCAAACGGGCCGTGGCCAACGCCCTGCGCAACCGCTGGCGCCGCAAGCAGCTAGAGGAACCCCTGAAGTCCGAAGTGCTGCCCAAAAACATCCTGATGATTGGCCCCACGGGTGTGGGAAAAACCGAAATTGCGCGGCGTTTGGCCAAGCTGGTGAATGCCCCCTTCATCAAAGTTGAGGCCACCAAGTTCACCGAAGTGGGCTATGTCGGGCGCGATGTGGAACAGATCATTCGGGACTTGCTGGAAATGGCCATTGTGCTGGTCCGTCAAACCAAACGCACAGAAATCTTATCATGGGCCGAGGCTGAGGCGGAAGAGCGGGTTCTGGATGCCTTGGTGGGGGAAGCCGCCAGTCATGACACCCGCGAAAAATTCCGCACCATGCTACGGGATGGCAAATTGAATGATCGGGACATTGAAATTGACGTCAAAGATGTCCCCTCGGCCATGAAAACCTTTGATATTCCTGGCATGCCAGGGGCGCAGATGGGCATGATGAATCTGGGGGATATTTTGGGGAAATCCTTTGGGGCCCAAACCAAAAAGAAAAAAACCACCGTGCGTGATTCCTATGAATACCTAATTGCCGATGCCTGTGAATCCCTGATGGATGATGATGACATCATCAAAACGGCCATTGTTTGGGTGGAACAAAATGGGATCGTGTTTTTGGACGAGGTGGATAAAATCTGCGCCCGCTCGGAAATGCGCGGCGGCGATGTCAGCCGTGAAGGGGTACAGCGGGACCTGCTGCCCCTGATTGAAGGCACCGTGGTGTCCACCAAGCATGGACAGGTCAAAACGGATCACATTCTGTTTATTGCCTCCGGTGCCTTTCATTTGGCCAAGCCGTCGGATTTATTGCCAGAATTACAGGGTCGCTTGCCCATTCGGGTGGAACTACAGGCCCTGACCCGTCAAGATTTCTGCCGCATTCTCACAGAACCCGAATGCAGCCTGATTAAGCAATATGTGGCCCTGTTGAACACAGAAAACGTCTCCCTCGTGTTTACCGAAGAGGCCATTGAACGTTTGGCGGAACTGGCCACGGACATCAATGCCTCTGTGGAAAACATCGGTGCGCGGCGTTTACACACCCTGCTGGAGCGTTTAACGGACGATATCAGTTACAACGCCACAGACCACGCCGGCACATCCGTGACGCTGGATATTCCCTATGTGAACGAACGCTTGGCTTCTTTGGCTAAAAATACGGATCTGAGTCGGTTTGTGTTGTAGCAAGGGGCGATAATCTCACCCCTTGCGGCCCTTAAAATCGCCTACTCCCGATAAGGCAGGGAGGAGTGCTGCAGATTGATTTTGACGGATCCATCTTTGGCAGGGACGTACCCAAAGCTGTATTCCACTTTAATCTCTTTCCCATCTTTTGGGGTGAAATAATAGTGTCCCATGGCCAGTGCGGAATCACAATCAATGACGATGTCTTTGTTTTCAAAGCGCACCTTGGTAAAGGGGGTGAGGGCAAAGCCCTTATCTTCCGCTTCTATGCCAGTGACAAAATAGGACAGGGCTTTGTCTTTGGTGTCACGGAAAGGCACAGCGCGGGCTTTGGTGGGTTTAAACAAAACCTTTTTGACCCTGGCCAGCGCTTTTGCGATCAAAGAAGGTCTCATCCAGCATGCCATCAAACCCATACCCTTTCGAAAAACCGTGGACACTCTCCTTTTTTCTTTCTTCACTTACGGCCTGCGAGCCCTCGCAGACGCCTTCAAAAATAACCCCCATGCCATCAATAACCCACTGATCCTAAAGAGTGTTTATGAAAGTGTACGGTAGTGAGGCCGTGCCCCTAAGATTTTTTCTTTTTCAGGCTAAAAACATAGGACACG
>JBJTVN010000248.1:0-4976 GCA_046081225.1 Alphaproteobacteria bacterium | reverse complement strand
CGGTCTGGCCAAGGGGGAGATCCGTGTGGTTATCGACCTGCCTGACGGCATAACAAAAAACCCTGATTTTCGCATAGAATGGGAACGCTTCGTCCCATTGCCCGTGAATCTGGGGCCCTTTGGGAACATTTTTCAGGTGTTCATCCGAAAGGACTTTCCACAACCCACCACCGTCCGCGACGCCATAGAGCGGGCTGTCCAGGCCACAGAGCCCACCCCTACCCCTCCAACAACCCCCGAATAAAATCCGGCAGGTGGGTTTGACGGCTACGGCGTAGTTTTTCCGCCGTCATGATGGCGCTGATTTGATCCAAACTTTGGTGAATGTCCTGATTCACGATGACATAATCATACTCGGCCCAGTGGCTGATTTCCTGACGGGCCCCATCCATGCGTTTTTGGATGACTTCGGGATCGTCGGTTTGTCTGGCGATCAGGCGACGGCTGAGCTCTTCCATGCTGGGGGGCAGGATGAACACGCTGACCATGTCTTTGCGGGCCGCCAGTTTGATTTGCTGCGCCCCCTGCCAATCGATATCAAACAACATATCCCCGCCCTTGGCCAAAACGGCCTCTACGGGAGCGCGGGGGGTGCCGTACTGATTGCCAAATACGGTGGCGTATTCCATCAACGCCTGCTGGTCGATCATGGACCCAAAGGCGTCTTTTGTGACAAAATGATAATCTTTTCCGTCAACTTCCCCAGGGCGCTGGGGCCGTGTGGTGGCGGAAATGGACAATGTCAAGGTGGCATGACGCTGCAACAACAACCGCGACAACGTTGTTTTCCCCGCGCCGGACGGCGACGACAGGACCAAAATCAAACCGCGATTGTCTTTGTTGCGTCCGTCCATCATTTGAGGATAAAGTGCTGTGATCCAATCCAATGTGTTATGAAGGGCATTGTGCCGGAAATCAAATGAAAAAAACACCCAAAACCATTTGCATCACAGGGTCCAGCAGCGGTCTGGGCACAGCGCTGGCCCTGAGCTATGCCCACACGGGCACCACGCTGTTTTTAACGGGACGCCACAGCCCCCGCTTGGAATCCGTGGCTGATGCCTGTCGCAACCAAGGTGCCACCGTTTACACCCAAACCGTGGATGTGACCAAAAAGGGGCTGATGCAGGCATGGGCCACCGAGGTTCTGCGCCATGGCACACCCGATTTGATCATTGCGAATGCGGGTATATCGGGGGGAACGGCTGAGGGGGCGGAATCTCTGGAACAAATGGAAGCCATGGTGTTCACCAATATCCTCGGGGTTTTTTACACGGTCGAACCTTTCGTGCCGGCCCTGAAAGCCGCCAAATCAGGTCAAATTGCCATCATCAGCTCTTTGGCGGGGTATCGGGGATTTCCTGGGGCACCGGCCTATTGCGCCACCAAGGCCGCCGTGAAAAGTTACGGCGAATCCCTACGCAGTTTGCTGGGGGGGGATGGCGTTTCTGTCACCACCGTTTGCCCAGGCTATGTCCAAACCCAAATGACCGACGCCAACAATTTTCATATGCCCCTGATGTGGTCCGCCCCAAAGGCCGCCGCCGTCATCAAACAGCGCCTGATGAAAAATCCCGCCCGTGTGTCTTTCCCGTGGCCCATGACGTTTCTGGTGTGGCTGTTCATGGTGTTGCCCGCGGCGTGGGTGGATGGGCTTCTCCGCCGCCTGCCCCGAAAACAGGCTTTGGCCCTCCATGATTGATGTGTTCAATGCCGTTTTGCCGGTTTTCATGCTGATCCTGCTGGGGTATGGCCTGAAAACCTTTGCCTTTATTCCCAAGACAGGGTGGGACGGGTTAGAACGTCTGACCTATTACCTGTTTCTGCCAGCCCTGTTGTTTTACAGTTTTGCCCAGCACCCTGCCTCTGACGGCCAGATTTTGAAAACCACCACCGTGGTGATGATCCTGATGTTTGCCGCGGCAACCTTGGTGTCGTTTTTTGTGGGACGCCAGATTTTGGGGCTGGACAATAAAACCTTTGCATCCTTTTTTCAGGGCAGCATCCGCTTTAACAACTACATCGGCCTGTCGCTGGCCACGGCGTTGTTTGGCAAAGACGGCGTCACGGCCTATGGCATTATGATTTTGGTGGCCATTCCGCTGGCCAACTTTTTAACGCTGGCGGTGATGGCCCATTACGCGCACGAGGATGCCTTTTCCCTGAAACGGGTCCTGCACCGCACCGCCTTCAACCCGTTGGTTTTGGCCACGGTGGCGGGCTTTGTTGTGTCGTTGATGCCGTTGTCGTTTCCCTTGGGGGCCTCGATCCTGAAAACCTTATCCGCCGCCGCGTTGCCTGGGGGCGTTTTGGGCATCGGGGCGGCCCTGTCCATGGGTCATGTCAAACACGCATGGCCAGCGGTTGCGGGCAGCTGCGTGATCAAGCTTCTGGTGTTTCCCGCCCTTGCTGTGGGGCTTTTGTCGTTTTATGACGCGCCGGCCCCTTGGGGACAAGTGCTATTGATTTTCGCCGCCACACCGTGCGCCACATCGTGCTATATTCTCTCAAAACAAATGAACGCCAACGCCGAGGCCATGGCCAGCATCTCCGCCGTGATGACCTTGGCTTCGGCCATAACCCTCACCTTTTGGATTTATGGGGCAACGGTATGACGCGGTTAGACGCCCTAAGGACGCTCCTGAAAAACCACGCCCTTGATGGTTTTTTTGTGCCCCGCACGGATGCGTATCAGAATGAATACATCGCCCCCGATCAGGAACGTTTGGCATGGCTGACGGGATTTACGGGGTCCGCGGGCACGGCCATTGTGCTGCAAAACACCGCCGCGCTGTTTGTGGATGGCCGCTATGTGACGCAGGCCGCGGACGAGGTCACCCCTGATTACACCGTTCACCTGATACCCGATGAACCCGCCACCGCTTGGGTGAATGCCCGCGCCAAAGGCAAAACCCTTGGCTTTGATCCATGGCTGCACACCGACAAACAGATCACGGCTTGGCAAAAGGCCTGCCCCCATGTCACCTTTGTGCCCCTAACGCCCAATCCCATTGATGCCCTGTGGCAGGACCGACCCCAGCCCCCGACCCCACCGGCGTGGATTCACCCCGAAGCCTATGCAGGGCAGTCGTGGCTGCACAAAATCACCCACCTGCGCCAAACGCTGAGGGACCACAACGCCGAAGCCCTGCTGCTGACCGATCCGGCCAGTCTGTGCTGGCTGCTGAACCTACGCGGGGGGGACATTCCCCACACGCCGCTGTTGCTGGGCTATCTCTGGATCAGCCAGACAGAGATGATTCTCTTCACCCACCCCCAGAAAATCCCAAGTGCGGTCCACCATGAACGACCCGCCTTGACGGTGATGCCCACCGCATCCATGATGGATATCCTGAGGGCCCCCCCCGCCCTGACCCTGTATGATGATGGGGAATGCCCTGTGGCATTGTCTTGGGTTTTAACCCACAAAAAAGCCATCCCCAATCCCTGTCAACAGGCCAAAGCCATCAAAAACCCCACCGAACAAAACGGCATGCGGGCTGCCCACCAGCGGGACGGGGCGGCTGTGACCCGCGCCTTGGCTTGGTTGAAAACGGCCCCCCACCCCATCACAGAGCGGGACATCGAACAGCAGTTTTTGATCCAGCGCCAGAAAGAAGCCCTGTTCCACGATCTCAGCTTTCCCACCATCGCGGGGTCTGGACCCCACGGGGCCATCATTCATTACCGCGCCACGGACCAAAGCTGTCGCACCCTGAACCCTACGGGGGATTTGGTGCTGATTGACAGCGGGGCGCAGTATCACGACGGCACCACTGACATCACCCGAACCCTCTGGATAGGGACCACCCCACCCCCGCAAGAGATCAAGCGTTTGTATACCTTGGTCCTGATGGGCCACATCCGCGTGGCCACGGCTCGCTTTCCCCACGGCACCACGGGGGCGCAGCTGGACAGTCTGGCCCGCGATGCCCTGTGGCGGGCGGGGCTGGATTATCGCCATGGCACGGGGCACGGCGTCGGGGCCTTTTTGTCGGTGCACGAGGGCCCCTGCGGCATCGGCAGCCGCTATCACACCACCCCCCTGCAGGCGGGCATGATTGTGTCCAACGAACCTGGCTATTACCGCCCGGGGGCCTTTGGCATTCGACTGGAAAACCTGCTGCTGGTGCGCGATGACCTGCCCCCGCCAGAGGGGGCCGAAATCCCCCTGCTGGGCTTTGAAACCCTCACCCGCGTTCCCTTTGAATTGACCCTGATCGACCGTGATCTTCTGGGGGAAGAGGGGTGGGGGTGGGTGATGAAAAACAATGAGCACTGTTAGAATGTTGATACGTGATCACGAATCGGACTTACGCCCATCATCATTGCGAACCTCCGCAGGAGGCGTGTCCATCCAGTCTTTCCGCTGGGGACATTTCTGGATTGCTTCCTGCTTCGTTTCTCGCAGTCGCAATGACAAATTATAAAAAACACAAAAAACCGCAAACCATTATTTTTAAAGAAAACTTTTTTCTTGACAACCCATTGACTTTTGTATCCGCATTTTTTATTCTGATCTTTAGAAAGACCAGCACAATTTTGTCGACATAAATTTCTGATATTTCTGCCATGGTGAGGGGGATGACCGGCCCCCCTCAAAAAAAAGCCCTTCGGTGGCTCTGGCCACCTTCGGGACGTCTCGGGTTACCTGCTCACCCATCGCGACATCGTCGCACCAAAGCGCAGGACAAAGGGCCCGCGAGATCACCTCAAGGGCCCGTCTCAGAGCCAACGACCCGTGGGTTGTGGGGTATTGGCTGCAAAAACCATAGGGCGCAACCCGTGGCACTGTTGAGGGTGCTTTGCCCCCTAAATCGGGGGGCTTTTGTCAGGGGGCGAGATCAAAGGCCTCCTTGAAACAAACCTTAATCAAAGCCAAGACGCGCGTCGAAACTTTTTCTTTATTTTTCTTTTTTATAACAATACACGAAATGATCCATTGTTTATGTTTTTGAAACCAATCCGAATATAAA
>JBJTVN010000247.1:0-2124 GCA_046081225.1 Alphaproteobacteria bacterium | reverse complement strand
CATGCAGAACGCGCTGGAGAAGGTGGGCGTCTTCACCCGCGTGCAGTCGGCGATCCCCATGACGACGGTCTGCGAGCCCTATATCCGCCGCCGCGCCATACGCCATATGGAAAAGGGCCGCATTGTGATTTTTGCCGCCGGCACCGGCAATCCCTTCTTCACCACGGATACGGCGGCCGCCCTTCGCGCCGTGGAAATGTCCTGTGATGCGCTGGTTAAGGCCACCAAGGTCGATGGCATTTATTCCGCCGACCCGAAAAAAGACAAAAACGCCCAGCACCACCGCCATTTGACTTATTTGGATGTTTTGGCCCGTGATTTGCGGGTGATGGATGCCTCGGCGATTTCTCTTGCGCGGGAAAACAATATCCCTATTATTGTGCTTTCCATTGAAAAAGGCGGCAACTTGGCCAGCGTCCTGCGCGGCGAAGGCCTATTTACCTTGGTGCAGGAAGGAAAGGACAAGCCATGAGTAGTGATACCGAAAAACGCATGCAGGGGGCGTTGGAATCCCTGAAAAAAGAATTTTCCGGCCTTCGCACGGGACGCGCCTCCGCATCCCTGCTAGAGCCCGTCACCGTAGAGGTTTACGGCAGCCGCATGGCCCTGTCTCAGGTGGCCAGTGTCTCCGTCCCAGAATCCCGTTTGCTGGTGGTCCAAGTCTGGGATCACGGCAGCGCCCCCGCCGTGGAAAAGGCCATTCGTGATGCCGGCCTTGGTTTAAACCCAGGGCGCGAAGGGGCCACCATTCGGGTGCGCGTGCCAGAATTAAACGAAGAGCGCCGCAAAGAGTTAATCAAAGTGGCCGGAAAATACGCCGAAAGCGCCCGCATCGCCATCCGCAACATCCGCCGCGATGCCATGGACGACGTCAAAAAACGGGAAAAAGACGGCCACATTTCCGAAGACGACGTGGCCAAACAAAACAAAGACATCCAAACCACCACCGACAAACACATAAAACAAGTGGATGATATGCTGCATCACAAAGAGCAGGACATCAAAACCGTTTAGACTTTTGGTTTGCTAAGTGCCCTCAGACGACGGCCTTCTCAACCTCGGTATATCCCACGACGGTGCGGTTTCGTCCTGCGTGTTTGGCTTGGTACAGGGCCACATCGGCAGCCTTTACCATTTGATCCCGCGTAAAGGTTTTGTTGTCCATCAGGGAAACCGTGATGCCAATGCTGATGCTCAGAGTCATGGTGCCCCCCTGAATCAGGGGAAAAGCTTTGTTTTCCACCGTGCGGCGCAAGCGCTCGGCAATCCTTAATCCCGTGCCCAGCGTGGCGTTATCCACCACAACCACAAATTCCTCCCCACCCAAACGGGCCACCAAATCACTGTCACGGGTGTTGGCTTGCAGCAATCGGGCCACCTCCACCAAAACCCGATCCCCCTGATCATGCCCAAAGGTATCATTGATGGATTTAAAATGATCAATATCAATCAGCAACAAGCACGAAGACCGCCCCTGCTTTGATTCCATCTGCAACAACGCATCCAGATGGGCATTAAAATACCGACGATTATAAAGTTTGGTCAATTCGTCCGTCAAAGACAAATCCACCGATTTTTCATGGGATAATCTGAGCAATTTTTGATACAATAACCGCTTGGCCTGTGTGCGAACACGCAGGCGCATTTCGTTGGGCTCGATAGGCGCAACGATGTAATCATTAACACCGATATCCAGCGCCTTAGCAAGGGCCTTTTCCTGAACCTCTTGGGCCATCATAATGATGGGCAAATGGCGCGTTTCGGATCGGCTGCGTATTTGTGAACACAGCCGTAACGTCTCTTCCCCATGAAACGTCAGGGGCAGCAGGGCGATATCGTATTTCCGCGCATCCAAAACATCCAAAAAAGAATCCAAACGGGTGAAAAAGGACAGGATGTGTTTATCCACCCCCAAAACTGTTTCTATGGTTTCACGGACCAAAGCATCCTCGATCAAACAAGCAACGCGAACACCATGAACATGATCATCGGTGGGAAAGGCCACCATCTGATCCTCTGGCACCCCCAGACCAGAGGACGCCATGCGCTGGACTTTCAGGCTGTCCATCAAAACCTTCAGCCGAATCAACGATCGCACACGGGAAAGCAACTGCAGATCATTAA
>JBJTVN010000246.1:0-10049 GCA_046081225.1 Alphaproteobacteria bacterium | reverse complement strand
CAAACTTTATCGGACTTTCCAGATTTTGTATTAGAAAAGGCCCCGCCTAAATTTCTTGAGGCACTAAAAAATGGAAAAATCATTAATTACAAGATCACAACCGTCCATGAAGATAATCTTGGCAATCCCGTAAAATTGGATTTTAGGGAAGAATCCGACGGCATTAAAACATTGTTTGGCTTGGCTGGTCCGTGGTTTAATGTTCTGGAAAATGGCTGTACCTTGGTCGTGGATGAACTGCACAACAGTTTTCATCCCCATGCGCTGCGTTTTCTGGTGAATCTGTTTTATGATCCAGACATTAACAAAAAGAATGCCCAGCTGATTTTCACCAGCCATGAAACATCCATCATGAGCGGGGACTTCATGCACCGCGATCAAATCTGGTTCATGCAGCGCAAGGACAACCAGCAATCAGAGCTGTATTCCTTAGCGGAATTTACTAAGGTACCCGCTACTAGGAGGAGCAATTTCCAAAAAGCGTACTTGATTGGTCGTTATGATGCATTGCCCAACCTGAAGGCCCTTTAAGATGGCAAACGATAAGTTTTTTCAAAGAAGAAAGGAGACGTCCCGGGACGATACCAAACGAAAACAACGCACAGAAAAGCAAAAGAACAGATGTTTGATTGTTTGTGAAGGCATAACAGAAGTGAATTATTTTCAAGCTTTATATTCGTCTAACACCAAGAGGGCCAATAATGTCAAGGTGGACGTGAGTCCATCTAAAAATGGTACAGATCCGATGAGTGTTGTGGGCTATGCAATAAAACAATTAAAAATCACATCCTACGATGCAGTCATTTGTGTGTTTGATAAAGAACGGGATGCGGGAAATCATGAAAAATTTAAGCAGGCCAATGAAGAATTGGAACGCATTTCCAAACAACACAAAAAAACAACCATCATTGGGGCATGGTCGATTCCATGTTTTGAGGTGTGGTCTTTATGCCATGTGTATTACACGACGCGTCCTTTTACAGATAAAAAAGCCGTTGAAGCCGAGCTAGAACGACAAGGGTTTAAAGCGCAAGATTGGCGCGATGATAACAAACAGAAAACAGCCATCATCAACGCTAAAAAACTCTGCGATTTTCATCATGACGGCAACCCATCCACGCGGGTCCATCTGGCCGTGGAGCACCTTCAAAGCCTTCTTGAGGCATAAGCCCTACACCACCCCGCACGCCACCTCAAACGGCAGGCGGGGCAAGCGGGGGCGGAGTGTGTGGGCATCGCCGTAGCCGATGTTGCATAAAAAATTGATTTTCCAAGACGTATAGGGCATTTCGGAAAAAAAGTCACGGTTCACGCCCTCGGCGTCAAAGCCCGAAATGGGGCCACAGTCCAGACCCAAAGCACGGGCCGCCATAATGAAATACCCTCCCTGCATGGAGGCATTGCGCATGGCCGTTTCCTCAATCAAAGGGGCATTGCCCTGAAACCAGGCTTGGGCGGCGGGAAACAGGGTGGGGAAATGCTGGGGAAAATCCATATCGTTGGCCAGCAGGGCCACAACGGGGGCGGTTTGGGTTTGCTGGACATTGCCCTCGTGCAGGTGGGGCAACAGGCGCTGTTTGGCCGCATCCGTGGTTAAAAACAAAATCCGCAGGGGACAACTGTTGGCACTGGTGGGGCCCATTTTCACCAGATCATACAAACTTTTCAGCGTTTCCAAAGACACGGGTTTGTCTTGCCAAGCCGTCAAGGATCGGGCTTTGTAAAACAGATGATCCAAAACATCGTTGGATAGGGGAACAGACAAAGCCATAGACAATCCTTTGAGGGATAGGGGATAGGGGTTATAGGTCAGAGGCGGCGCGGACTTCCAGAACCTCTGGAATATAATATCGCATCATGTTTTCAATGCCCGATTTCAGGGTCATGCTGGAACTGGGGCACCCCGAACAGGCCCCCCGCAAATGCAAAAACAAAACGCCCGTATCCGCATCAAACCGATCAAACACAATATCCCCCCCATCCTGCGCCACCGAGGGACGCACGCGGGTATCCAGCAGGTGTTTGATTTCTTTGATAATGCCGGTGTCGTTGGCATCGACGTCTGGGGTGTCGGTCCCGCTGTCCTCGAACACGGGCAGGCCCGCGAGGAAATGATCCACCATGCTGGAAAGGATGAGGGGCTTCAGATAGGCCCAATCCTGATCGGGGGCCTTGGTGATGGAAATAAAATCAAAGCCGTACATGACCCCCGTCACGCCCTCCACACCCAACAGGCGACGGGCCAGGGGGGCATGCTGGCACGCCAACACATCTTGAAAATCCTGTGTTCCCTTTTCCAGAATCACGCGGCCAGGAAAAAACGCCATGGTGTTGGCATTGGGGGTATCTTGGGTTTGGATAAACATGATAGAATCCGACGGAGAAACCTTTTGAACCCTGACTATACACCAGATGCCTTCCGTTGACCAGATCCGTGTCCGTGATGTTCAGGGTGACGCCCTGCGTCGGTTGCTGGCCCACTGTTTGGGGCAATCCCGCCTGTGGTGTTTGAACAATCCCGATTATACCCTAACGCCCCCGCAAAACCAGCATTTTCAGGCCCTGAAAAACCGTCTGGATACGGGGGAGCCCATCAGCAAGATTCTGGGCCAACGGTCCTTTTGGCGGGATGACTTTGTCACCACCCACGATGTTTTGGACCCACGGCCAGATTCTGAAACCCTGATTCAGGCCGTGTTGCAGCGTTATCCCGATCAACAGGCCCCTTACCGCCTTTTGGATTTGGGAACAGGCAGCGGGTGTTTGCTGTTATCGGTGATGGGGGAATATCCCAACGCCCACGGCGTGGGGGTGGACCTGTCACCGGCGGCGTTGTCGGTGGCCCAGCGGAATGGGGCGCGTCTTGGCCGTTTCCCCCTGTGGATTCAGGGGAACTGGGGCGAAGGTTTAACGGGCCCCTTTGATATCATCCTCAGCAATCCCCCCTATATCCCCACAGAGGTTTGCCAAACGCTGGATGTGGCGGTGCGCGTGTTTGACCCCATGATGGCACTGGATGGGGGGGCGGATGGCCTGCAGGCCTATCAGGCCCTGATGCCGCATTTGCAACGCCTGTTGGCCCCCACGGGCATGGCGTTTTTGGAAATCGGGGATACACAGGCCGCCGATGTGACCCGCATCGCAGAAAAAAAGGACTTAAAAATCCACAGCATAGAAAAAGATTTGGAAAATCGGGATCGTTGTGTTATTATGGGTCTTTGAAAATCCTCCCCCACGTTATGAATTTGAATCGCAACGCATGAACACGCCCAACAATAAACACAACCCCATGAAACGGTTTCGTCGTCGTCCTGGCGGCAATCACGGCAATTACAACAACAACGGCGGCGGTGCCAGACGCCCCTCCTTTGCCTCGCAAGAGCAATTTGATCGCAAAACACGCAACAATGCCCAAAATGCCCTGAATCGTCATTTGGATTTGGCGCGGGATGCGTTGGCCTCGGGGGATGAAACACGGGCCGAAAACCATTTTCAACATGCGGATCACTACCAACGGGTGATCAACGCCTGTGATCGGGCGTTGGGGGATCGTCAGCCTAGGCCCTCGTTTGATGATGAACAGCCCCGTCCGCTGCCGCCCCTGTCTGGCACCGATGATCAACCGCTGGAGGCCCCCGCGTTGTTTGACGATGGCCCCATCGAAGATTCCATGTAACCTGCTGTTATGATGCGCGTTTTTTCCGGCATTCAGCCCACAGGATCTTTGCATTTGGGCAACCACTTGGGGGCCATTGTGGCATGGAAAGAGCTGCAGGCCATTGCCGACTGCACCTTTTGCATTGTCGATTGGCATGCCATTACTGTGTTTCAAAATCCACAGGCCCTGCGGCAGTCCATTTTGATGACGGCGGCCACCTATCTGGCCTGTGGTTTAAACCCCCAGCGCGTCACCATTTACCCCCAAAGCGCGGTGCCCCAGCATGCAGAATTGGCCTGGCTGTTGTCCTGTCACACCCCCATGGGCTGGTTAAACCGCATGACGCAATTCAAGGACAAAGCCGGAAAAAACAAAGATCAGGCCGTTTTGGGCCTGTATGCCTATCCTGTGTTGATGGCTGCGGATATTGTGCTGTTTGGGGCCACCCATGTGCCCGTGGGGGAGGATCAAAAACAACATCTGGAACTGGCCCGCGACATTGCGGCGGCGGTGAATCGGGCCTATAACCAAGACCTGTTGGTCATTCCCCAGCCCATGGTGTCCAAAGTGGCCCCCCGCATCATGAGCCTGCGCGATGGCACAAAAAAAATGAGCAAATCTGATCCCTCTGACGCCAGCCGGATTCACCTAACGGATGACGATGATGCCATTGCCCAAAAAATCCGCCGCGCCAAAACCGACAGCGACGCCCTGCCCAGCGATGTGGCGGGATTGGACCATCGGCCAGAGGCTAAAAATCTGCTGACCATCCTTTCGGTTTTGGAAAATCGCAGCCTGCCAGATACGCTGCAAACCTATGCTGGACAAACGTTTTCCGTGCTGAAAGACGATTTAACCCAAGTGTTAATTCAGCATATCGCCCCGATTCGTCAGGGGATTCAGGATCGCTTGTCGGATCCCGCCGCACTGACAACCCTGTTGGCCCAACATGCATCCCGATGCATTGAAAAGGCTGAAAACACCATGGGGCGCATCAGAGAAAGTTTTGGTTTTTTAAAGCTTTCGTGATATGCTGTTTTAAAGAGCCTCTCAAACGAGGCTGAGAACAATAACCTTGCAGACAAGGGGTGATCCTGTGACCGCGTACGAAAGCCATACCGTGAAATCCTATGATCAAGCCCTGTCCCAGATGACGGGGGATTGCGTGGCCATGGGGGCCTTGGTTGAGGAACAATTGCGCCTGTCCGCAGAAGCCCTGCAGGCCCGCAACAATGACATCGCCACTGAAACCTCAAAGCGGGATCAAGAGGTCAACGCGCTGGAACATTCCATCAATCAACAGGGCCTGAAAATGCTGGCGCTGCGCCAGCCCATGGCGTCGGATTTGCGCTTGGTCATCGGGACCATGAAAATCGCCCGTGACCTGGAGCGCATGGGGGATTATGCCGCCAACATCGCCAAACGCGCCAGCAAAATCAACGCCGGTGAAGAGTTGGGCCCCACACAGGCCGTTTTGGCCATGGCCCGCCTTGCGGAGCCTATTTTGCGCGATGCCCTGCTGGCGTATCAAAATCAGGATATCGAACTGGCCAAAAGCGTGGAATCCAAGGACGATGTTCTGGATGATGCCTATAACGCCCTGCTGACGGAAATCATGTCCTATATGCAAACCCACCCCAACGACATTCAGCTGTGCACCCATTTGATTTTTATCGCCAAAAACTTTGAACGCGTGGGGGACCGCGCCACCAACATCGCGGAAACAGTGGAGTTTATTGTTTTGGGGTAATTCACCCTCTGGGGGCCCCCATGGTCACAAACTCCTCTGCGCTGGTGGGGTGAATGGCTAGGGTGGCGTCAAACTGGGCTTTGGTGGCGCCGCAGGTTAAGGCCACCCCAAAGCCCTGTATGATTTCAGGTGCATCACCGCCCACCATCACACACCCCAAAACCCGATCCGTGGGTCGATCCACCACCAGTTTCATAAAGGTTTTTTCCGTTTTTTGCGTCAAAACGTATTTCATGGGGCGGAAACGAGCGATATACACATCCACATCATAACCCGCCTTGCGGGCGGCCTCTTCGGATAATCCTGCCGACGCCAGGGGAGGATCCGTAAACACCGCCATGGGCAGGGCGGTGCGATCCAGCGGGGCGTGGGTGAATCCCGACAGGCGATCGGCCAACTTGCGCCCCTGAGCAATGGCAAAGGGGGTCAGGTTAATATCATTCACCACATCCCCCACCGCAAAGATGCTGGGCACCGCTGTGCGATTCTGTTCATCCACCACAATGCCCCCATGGGTGGGATGCAGGGCTATGCCCATTTGTTCCAGCCCCAAGCCCTCTGTTAACGGCTGTCGCCCCACGGCATTCAGGGTGCAGGCGACCCGCAAAGACTGTCCGTTTAGATCAACATGACGCCCATGATCCCTAATCCCCTGCACACGGGCCGACGGATACACCCGAACGCCGCGATCCTGTAAACACGCCAGCAAGACCTCTGCCGCTTCCCGATCAAAGCTGGGCAAGATACAATCATACTTTAAAATCAAATGCACCTGCACCCCAAAACCGTTGAGCACAGAGGCCATCTCCGCCGCAATAAAGCCCCCCCCGATAATGGCGATGGATTCGGGTAGGGCCGCCAGATCAAGGATGTGATCCGATACCAAAGCCTGCTCCCCCCCTGAAACCGCCAGGGGCTTGGGCGTGGACCCCGTGGCCAGCAAAATATGATGACCGTTTAGGATGCGATCAGGGTGCGACGGCGTTGTCAGAGTCACCGCGTTGGGGCCTGCCAAAGCCCCATGACCTTTGAAAACCTCAACCCCGCTGGTTTTCAGCAGGTTTTGATAAATCCCCTCCAGCCGGTTCAGCTCGTTGCGTTTGTTCTGAATAAAGGTGGGCCAGTCAAACGGGCCGCTTTGCACCGACCATCCGTAGTCTTGGGCCACAGCCACGTCTTCGTGGGCATGGGCCGCATACCAAAATAACCTTTTGGGCACACATCCCCGCATGACGCAGGTTCCCCCCACGCGCTGGGATTCAATCAGGGCAACCTTTTTGCCGCGGGCCGCCAACCGACGGGCACAGGCCACCCCACCAGATCCACCACCAATCACAATCAGATCATACATGTCAGACATCCTTTTTTCCCCCCGTTAATCGGCGCAAAGCCCATTGTAAATCACGGTGCAGCCGATCAAAAGGCAGCGTTAAACAATCCTTTCGGGCAATCAACACAAAACAAGCGGGATCGTGTTTGGCCAGAATCAAGCGGGCCAAATGACGCATGCGCCTTTTGGCAAAGTTCCTCTGCACCGCCCCCCCCACCTTACGGGAGGCCGTGTAACCCACCACAACATCCCCCGCCTCCTCAGGGCGATATTGCACAATAATCCCTGGCGTGACAAAGGACTGGGCGTTTTTTTGCATCTCTACAAAATGCGCCCGCTTGGTGAGGGTTTTCACACAGCCCCCCCCGCACGCCAGACATCCTGAATGATGGCAGCGGGCACAGGCTGTTTGTGAATGAACGCTTCCCCAATACCCCGCAGCAGGACAAAAGTCAGAACATCGTCTTTTTTCTTTTTATCCACCTGCATGGCCTGCATCAATGCCGAAACGGCCAACCTTTCCATGGGGATGGCCAAAGGCAGGTCCAAAATATGCCGCTGAATGCGGTTTTTTTGATCTTCTGGCAAACCCCCCAGACGATGGGATAAATCCGCCGCCAATGACAGCCCCATCAACACGGCGTGACCGTGCAGAATGGAAAAGCCACTGACGTGCTCGATGGCGTGGCCAAAGGTATGCCCCAAGTTCAACAAGGCCCGCTGCCCCTGTTCCTTTTCGTCTTTGCCCACAATATCGGCCTTCATTTTGGCACTGACCAACAGAGCCTTGGCAAGGATGTTGGGATCTTTATCCAGCAGGCCCTGATGATGTTCCTGTAAAAAATCAAAAAAATCGGCATCCCCCAGCAAAGCATATTTCAGAATTTCCCCATACCCTGCCAGCATCTGATCCGCCGGCAATGTGGCGAGTACGTCAATATCCATGATGACACCGCTGGGCTGGTAAAAGGTTCCCACCAGATTTTTGCCCTGCGGGGTGTTGATGGCCGTTTTGCCCCCAATGGCACTGTCAACCTGCGACAACAGGGTGGTGGGAATATGCACGATGGGCAAGCCTCGCAAAAGAATGCTGGCGGCAAAGCCCGCCAAATCCCCCACAACACCGCCCCCCAAAGCCACCAACAGCGTGTCGCGGTCCAGATGATGATCCAAACAAAAGGCCGTGAGGGCTTCGAGCTGTTCCCACGATTTGCTGCCTTCCCCCGCGGGCAGAACAAAAACGGGACTTTGGGGCAAAGCCGACGCAAGGGTCGCCCCATAAAGCGGCGCAACGGTTTCATCCGTCACCACCACACAGCGGCGGGGGTGGATGTTCAAACACGACAAAGCCTCCCCCACCAGACCCCGCCCGATGATCAGGGGATAGGAACGGTCCAGCAGAGGAACATGCAAACGATGAAGAATCTCAGGCATACACAACAGGTCTTTTTTCACAAGGTTTTTAATGTACCCCATTCACAAATGATGAAAAGCCCTTTATCGTCGTAAGCACGTGAATGTTTGGAAAACGATATGATCATCACCTGTCCAGAATGTGCGTCGCGCTTTGCGTTGCAGCGGGAAAGCTTGGGGGTGACGGGCCGATTCGTGCGGTGTGCCCGCTGTTTACATATCTGGTTTCAAATGCCCAGTGATGAAACAGAGCCCACCTTTGCACCCAACCCCACGCAAAACCCTGTCTCGGGGCAATTGCCCTCTTTGTCCATGGATTTTAAACCCAGAAATCGTTTATGGACAACGGCCCTGATGCTGAGTTTTGTCAGCATGGCCATCCTTTTGGTCCTGGTGATCAAAAAAGAGTGGATCAGCACCACCTTTCCCCAAACAGGGGCTTATTATCACATGATTTTGTAGACTGTTTATGACATCTTTGTTTTCTGGCTCGATGGTGGCCCTTTTAACGCCCATGACGCTGCAGGGGGATTTGGACCTTGCGGCTTTTTCGCATTTGATTGACACGCAAATGGCGGGGGGCACCAGCGGCTTTGTGCCCTGCGGTACCACGGGGGAATCCGCAACGCTGAGCATGGACGAACATCTGGCCGTCATCAAACGCTGCATCGATACGGTCAAAGGGCGCTGCCCTGTGATGGCGGGCACGGGATCCAACAACACCACAGAGGCCATTGAACTCACCCAAGCCGCCGCCGCCATGGGGGCCGATGCCGCCCTGTTGATTACCCCCTATTATAATAAGCCAACCAAAGCTGGCCTTTTGTCCCATTTTCAGGCCATTCATGAAGCCACATCTTTGCCCCTGTTTTTGTACGATGTGCCAGGGCGGACGGGTCTGGCGTTGCCGGATGATGTGATTTTGGCCTTGGCCAACCTGCCTCGCATGGTGGGCATTAAAGATGCCACCGGCGACATGGGGCGCATTTTGCGTCTGAAGGCGCGGGGATTGCCAGAGGATTTTGTGTTTTTATCTGGTGATGATGCCTCGGCTCTGGCCTTTTATGCGGTGGGGGCGATGGGGTCCATTTCTGTGACGGCCAATGTGGCGCCAAAACTGTGCGCGGACGTTTACGCCTTGGCCATGAAGGGGCAATGGGATCAGGCCAGAACTCTGCAACAAAACCTGATGCCCCTGCATGATGCCCTGTTTTATGAAACCAGCCCAGGGCCCGTAAAATACGCGGCGTCCCGTTTGGGATTGTGTCAAAATGTGCTGCGGCTGCCTTTGGTGCCTGTGACCGCCGCCACAGAAAAGATCCTGGATCACGTTATGCATGGGCTTTCGTGATGGCAAAAACAAAAAAATCCTCCCCTTTTTCCCCCGTCCATATCATCAATCGCAAAGCCCGCCACGATTATATTTTGGGGGATGTTTGGGAAGCGGGCCTGCAGCTGATGGGCACGGAAGTCAAATCCCTGCGCATGGGGCGGGGGCAGTTGAAAGATGCCTATGTTATTGAAAAACAGGGGAATCTATATGCGGTAGGGATGCACATTTCCCCCTATCCCTTTGCCCGTCATGGCAATCATGCGGAGGAAAGGCCGCGATTGCTGCTGCTGCACAAACGGGAAATCAACAAAATCATGGGGGCCATGGCCCGCGCCCAAATGACCGCGGTGGTGCTGGAGGTTTACAGCAACGAGAAAGGCCTGATCAAAGCCAAAATCGCCACCGCCCAAGGCAAAAAGAAACACGACAAACGCGAATCCGAAAAAGAACGCACCTGGCAGCGGGACAAGCAGCGGATTATGAAGGGGGATGCGTAGAAGTAGAATAGGGCTGTTCATTTCTGAGGATCAAGACAGGAAAAGGCTGGGCGGGGCAATCGGAGGAC
>JBJTVN010000245.1:0-4204 GCA_046081225.1 Alphaproteobacteria bacterium | reverse complement strand
CGTCAGGCCATCACCGATTATCATTTGGATATCACAGAGGGCAAAAATCCCTTTCCCCGTCAACCCTTTCATCGCGTGGTGGCCATTGCGTTTCTTGAGGCGCAGATTGATTATGACGGCCCCAACGAGACCTATACCCTGACCACCTTGCGCTGCGGCGGGAAGGACGATGCCACGGAAAAAGAGCTGGTTCACGGGTTTTTCTCCCATCTCAGCAAACCCCTGCCGCGGCTGGTGACCTTTAACGGGCGGACCTTTGATGTGCCTGTTTTGAAATACCGCGCCATGCGGTATGGGATTGCGGCGCCCTGGCTGTATCATAGCGATAACAAATGGGAAAATTATCAATCCCGTTATGCCAGCCAGTGGCATGCCGATGTTTTGGATATGGTGTCGGATTTTGGGGCCTCGGCCCGCGTGCGCCTGAACGAGGTCTGCACCGCCATGAGCTTCCCAGGAAAATTTGGCCTGGATGGCAGCGATGTTGAGCCCTATTATGATGCAGGCCGCCTGCCAGAGATCCGCGCCTACTGCGAAACGGATGTATTAAACACCTATTTGGTGTATCTGCGGGTGATGCACCATCGGGGTGTGCTGAAAACCCAAGGGTATAATCACGCCATTGCAGAGGTGCTTTCGCTGATTGAATCCAGCGACAAAGCGCATCTGAAGGATTTTTATGACGCTTGGCAACAGGCCTGCAGGGATGCGTTTTATCTATAACGCCGCGCTAACGAACTTTTTACCCTAATATGCGATGGATGAAGGATAAGGGTAAAAAATCAGGAAGTCTATCATGACCCACCGTATGCATTCCATTATGACGCAAGTGGAGGAAAACGTTCATCGTTTTGCCAAAACCAACGAAGATATTGCCGGAAAAACAAACCTGTTGGCCCTGAATGCCACCATCGAGGCGGCCCGCGCCGGCGATGCGGGGAAGGGGTTTTCTGTGGTGGCGGCTGAGGTGAAAAATCTGGCCAACCAAGCCTCTCAGAACTCCCGCGAATTTCGGGAAGTGATGCTGAAACAACTGCACGAAGGCCTGAGCATCACCGAACTTTTGGTCAAAGATATGGAGGGCAGCCGCCTGACCGATCTGGCCCAAGTGTTGATTGATAATGCAGGGGCTTTTTTATCGGAACGTTTGGATCAGGTGACGTGGTGGTCCCAAGAGGCCGTTTTGCATCAGGCCCTTTCCAACCCCACCCAAGACAGTTTGGGGGCGGCCAGCCAAGCCCTGAGCGGTATGCAAATGTTTGCCCCCGTTTTTGCCCATTTGGTTCTGCTGAATCGGGAAGGCAACGTGATTGCCACATCCCGCCCTGGTGAAGCAGGCGGGGCAGAGGGACGCTGCGCCCAAGAAGAAGCATGGTTTTTGGATGCGCTGAATCACAAAGCCCGCGTGCACAACCCAGAGCCCAGCCTGTGGCATCAAAACACCCGTATGACGGCTTTTACCTGCACCCTGTCGCAAAATCTGGAGGCCATCGGGATGCTGGTGGCTTTTATGGATCTGCAACAAAAAGCAAAACTGTTCACAGACCGCATCATGGCCTTGCTGGCCCCAGAGGAGCGGGCCATCACCACCTTTATGATTTTAAATGCCCGTCATAACATTCTTTGTTCAAACCAGAAAATCCCGTCTTTTTCCACGGAATATCCCTTGACGAATCACAGCGAAACCCGCGGTTCCTATCGGGATGAACAGGGCCACAGCATCACCTTTGCCCAAATTGCCCATGCCTCTGATCCCAGTGATTTAAACTGGTGGGCGGTCATGGTTCAAAAAATGTAGGGTTTTCTTATTTTTATAAAATATCTGGACAAACGCGCCAAAATTTGGTACTTTATTGTGCGTTTTTATAAAATTTTTATTAAGGTGAGTCTTTATGTCCGATGCTGTTTCCCATGACTTGGCCCGTTTGGCGGCCCATGCTTTGGATTTGCTTTCTGTGGATCAATTGGTTCGGGTTTTGGATGGCCTGAATCTGATTGATTTAACGGCCAAAGCCATGTCCCCCATGCGTCTGTCCCAATTGATGGAGCTGGCCGCCCGCTGCGCCTATGATTTGCTGAAGGAAAAGCGGGTCCGCCTGACCATCGGCACGGATAAACTTGAACAGGGGCAGCTGGATTATGATCTGGTGGGCAAAAACCCTGCGGATTTGGACACCCTGAAATTGATTGCCAGTGAAATGGGCGAAAAAGATGATTTGTCCATTGACAACAAAGACCTGTTTCATATGGTCAGTGCCGTGATTACAGCGGCCCAGATGCTGGCCAACGATCTGGACGAGGGCAAAGCCAAGCCCATCTTGGCCAAGGGCGAAAATCTGGCCAACCTGACGCTGGGCACCGAAGAACGCGCAGAAAAAACAAAGGAATTTTTGGACGAACTGTTTGCCCTGCTGGCCAAGCTGGTTTAACGTTCGTTTCTGTGCATGTCTGACGCGCTGGCTTGCCTGCTGGATCGGTTGTCTGCGGGTCCCCTGTCTGTTCAAGACTTCATGGCCTTTTGCCTGTCGGACCCTGTGCATGGGTCGTACATGCACCAAAATCCTTTGGGACGCGATTTTACCACCGCGCCAGAGATCAGCCAGATGTTCGGGGAATTGATCGGACTGGCCTTTGCCAATGCGTGGTTGCAGCAGCAGCCCCAAAACGCTACGCCGTGGTTATGGGTGGAATGTGGGCCTGGGCGGGGGACGTTGACGGCGGATGCTTTGCGGGCGGCCGCGCCCCATTTGCCGTTTGTGCCGGCGGTGCATTGTGTGGAAACCTCCCCAAAGTTGCAGGATGTGCAGCGTGAAACCCTGCAGGGGTGGGATGTGACGTGGCACGAAACCCTGGATACCCTGCCCACAACGGCCCCCCTGTTTGTTGTGGCCAACGAATGGTTTGATGCCCTGCCTGTGCAATCCTATATGTTCACGGCGCGGGGCTGGCGAAGGCGTATGCTGCAAAACCACGGGGGCACGCTGGCCTTTGGGGTGGATGAAACCGCCCCGCCGCCGGAGGTCATGGCCTGTCTGGCGGAGGCTTTCCCGCCCCAAGCCTTTGATGTGGGGTGTGTGTTTGAATATCCCGCGCTGGGCCTTGGGATCTTTCATCAGCTGTGCGATCGCCTGAACCATCAGGGGGGCCAAGCCCTGATCATCGATTACGGCCCGCAGGTTTTGGGGCTGGGCGATACGTTGCAGGCCGTGTATCGGGGCCAGATCGTGGATGTGTTGTCCCATATCGGTCATGCGGATGTGTCCTGTCACGTGCCCTTTGCCCTGTTTCAGGCCCAAGGCCGGCAGCATCATCCCACCCTGTCCTTTGACCTCACATCCCAAGGCCGCTTTTTGCACGATTTGGGCCTGCTACACCGCCTGTCCACCCTGATGCGCCGCGCCCCCCAGCACGCCGAGGCCCTCTCCGCCGCCTATCACCGCCTCACCCACCCCACCCAAATGGGGACGTTGTTTCAGGTGTTGTGGGTGGGGGGCAATAAAAAAAACCCATGTCTTATGTCTACGTAAGTGTACCCCCAACAAATAGATCTCGGATTTCGCAGGGATGACACATCAAATTTTAGGAAGAGACCCTCATGAAAATACCAAGTCTGGTGCCGGTTAAGAGACTCGAACTCCCGACCCCCTGATTACAAATCAGGTGCTCTACCAACTGAGCTAAACCGGCGTGGCTTGTGTGCGGGCCTGCCCCAAGGGGGTGGCCGCATTGTGCGGTGGTGCGTTCTTGCTTTTCTTTTATCACAACGGGATGGTTTGGGAACAGTTTTTTTCGGTTGTTTTTTATCACACGTTTTTTTTTATCATGCTTCCGGCATATTATCGAAAGGATCCTTAAATTATGGCAAGTTTAATTTTTACCACCGCGGCCAGTGCTGCGGGTTCGTCTTTGGGGCTGGGGAGTTTTTTCACCCAGGCCCTTGTCACCGCCGGCGGTTTGGCGGGCGGTCTTTTGGAAAATGCCATCATGGGTGTGGGGGATCGGGATCAGCGGGTGCAAAGGGCGTCTTTGCAGCCCCCTGCCCTGACCCAATCCAGTTATGGGGCCACCATTCCCATGGTGTATGGGATGGCCCGTCTGGCAGGGACGTTGATTTGGCTCAGCCAGATTCGCACCGTGGAAAAGCGGGAAACCCAGCGCGTGCGGGATGGGAAATTTTCCACGCGCAGGGTGACAACCGCACTGG
>JBJTVN010000244.1:0-11374 GCA_046081225.1 Alphaproteobacteria bacterium | reverse complement strand
GGAATCCAGAAAATCTTTCTATCGGATTTTATGGGCACCTCGATTAACCCCTCATTTATCATTCCCCCCCCGCAAGGGAGACACCGAGGGTGGGCGGAGCCAATCCATGAAAATCAATGCCATGGATCTCCCCTTTCGCGGGGATGAGACGGTTAATAGAGGTGCCCTAGGAATGTTGCAGAAGGTGTGAACGTATTATATATCCCCCTTCCCTCCCCCAAAAAACCGTGTAAAGTTGTCCCCACTATGACAGAATACGGAAAGGGTTGACGATGCAGTATGATGTGATTGTGATTGGGGCGGGCCCTGGGGGCTATGTGGCAGCCATTCGGGCCAGTCAGTTGGGCCTGAAAACGGCGGTGGTGGAATCCACCCATTTGGGGGGGATTTGTCTGAACTGGGGGTGTATCCCGACGAAGGCCTTGTTGCGCTCCGCCGAAATGTATCATCACATCACACATGCCAAAGATTACGGCCTGAGCGTGGCCGACGTTAAAGTCGATATGCCCGCCATCGTGGCCCGATCCCGCGGCGTGGCAAAACAATTATCGGGCGGCATCGGCCATTTGCTGAAAAAAAATAAGGTTGAGGTCATCAACGGCCACGGGTCTTTGTTGGGCGGTGGGAAGGTCCTCGTGAAGGGCACTGACGAAAAAAACCTAACCGGAAAGCACATCATCATCGCCACCGGCGCTCGCGCCCGTGTTTTGACGGGGTTTGAACCCGATGGCCAGCGCGTGTTGACCTACCGCGAGGCCATGGTGCAGGACACCCTGCCCAAAACCCTCGCCATTGTGGGATCCGGCGCCATCGGGATGGAGTTTGCCAGTTTTTACAACACCTTGGGGGCCAAGGTCACGGTGATCGAGGCCATGGACCGTATCCTGCCGGCTGAGGATGCGGAAATTTCGGGCTTGGCAAAAAAAGCCTTTGAAAAACAGGGCATGGTGATTCACGTGGGCGCTAAGCTGACTAAGATGGACAAGGGAAAAGACACCGTCACCCTGACTTTTGACAAAGGGGGAAAACCCGAATCCCTGACCGTGGATCGTGTGATTATGGCCGTGGGGATTGTGCCCAACATTGAAACCATCGGTTTGGAAAACACAAAAATCCGTCTGGATCGGGGCCACATTGTCACGGACGGCTATTTGAAAACGAATGAAGCCGGCGTTTACGCCATCGGCGATGTGACGGCGGGCCCTTGGTTGGCCCATAAGGCATCGCACGAGGCCATTGTGTGTGTGGAAAAACTGGCGGGCCAGCCCGATGTTCACCCCATGGACCGTGCCAAAATCCCCGGATGCACCTATACCATGCCGCAGGTGGCCAGTGTGGGCCTGTCCGAGGCCAAGGCCAAAGAGGCAGGCCACACCGTCAAGGTGGGCCGTTTTCCCTTTATGGGCAACGGCAAAGCCATTGCGCTGGGCGAGCCAGAAGGGTTGATCAAAACCCTCTATGATGCCAAAACTGGGGAATTGCTGGGGGCGCACCTGATCGGCACCGAGGTCACGGAGCTGGTGCAGGGCTTTGTCATCGCCATGAACGGCGAATTGACAGAGCTGGATTTGGCCCACACCGTCTTCCCCCACCCCACATTATCGGAAATGATGCACGAGGCCACCTTGGACGCCCTGGGCCGCGTCATTCATTTTTAAGCAAAAGGAACATCATCATGGAAAAATACCCCATGACCTTGTCTGGTTATGAAAAATTGCAAATCGAGCTGCGCACGCTGAAAACCGAAGAGCGCCCCGCCGTCATTGCCGCCATTGCCGAGGCCAAAGAGCACGGCGATTTAAAAGAAAACGCCGAATACCACGCCGCCCGCGAGCGTCAGGGGTTTATTGAGGCACGGATTAAGGACCTGGAGGGCAAAATCAGCCGCGCCGAAATCGTGGATCCCAAAAAACTTTCGGGCGACACGGTGACCTTTGGTGCCACGGTGACGGTGGCGGATGATGATGGCAACGAAGCCACCTATCAAATCGTGGGCATGGAGGAAGCCGACCTTTCCCAAGGCCGCCTGTCCAGCACCGCCCCCCTCGCCCGCGCCCTGATTGGCAAAACCATGGGGGATTATGTGGAAGTCCCCGCCCCAGGCGGCGTAAAGGGGTATGAGGTGGTGGGGGTGGTGTTTGGGTAACGGAGGACGCTTGTTCCCTCAAGGCTGAGAGGAATATCTATTTTGCATTTTTGACAATCAGAATGACAAGAATGCTGTAAATCATGACACCCGACAAAATCAAATGGAGATGAAAACGCTCCATAAAGGACTTGGCGATGGTTTCTTTGGCGCGGTTAAGAAGTTGCGGCCACGTGTAGGAAACAAAATCACCTTGGGACATGAGATTGATCAATCTGCCCTGAGCATCCACCACGGGCAAGTGACGAAAACGCTCGTTTGACATGATGCGCAACCATTCAACCACCTCATCCTCTGCCGAGGCGAGCTTGAGGTCTCGTGTCATAATCTCACGCAAGGGGGTTGTGCTGGCATCCAACCCTTTGGCTAAAAGTCGCCGCATCAAATCCCGTTCTGTTACAATCCCGATGGGCTTATTGTCATGATCGACAACAACGCTTGCGCCGTAGTTTTTTTCGGACATCGACCTAACGGCATCAATAACTTTGTCCGTTTCGGCAAAAGACAGCACAGGTGATTTGTTTTGGAACTCGATGCGATTTTTTATTTTCATGAGAAATCCCCTTTACGTAGATGATAACTTCTACTATGATTTTTCAGAAAATGCAAGGATATAACCATGGCACATTTTTTAGTGATTGCCGCCAGCAGCGGCATTGGTCAGGCAACGGTTTCCCTGCTGAAACAGGCGGGGCATACTGTATGGACCACGGCGCGGGATACATCCAAAATCACACCGGATGCTATTTTGGATGCCACAGATTTTCATGCTGTAGAGACTGTATTCCAGCAAGCGGGGGATATTGATGGTGTTGTGAATTGCAGCGGTTCTTTATTTTTGAAATCGGCGCACCTTACCAGCAAAGAGCAGTATCAAGCGGTTATGGATGCCTCTTTGACAACCGCTTTTGCCACGGTGCGTGCAGCAGGAAAATTCATGACCAAGGGGGGAAGCGTGGTGTTGATTTCTTCCGCCGCAGCCATGGAAGGTCTTGCAAATCACGAAGCCATTGCGGCGGCCAAAGCCGGCATTCTTGGCCTGACGTTGTCTGCGGCCGCCACCTACGCGGGGCAGAATCTTCGTGTGAATGCGGTGGCGCCCGGCCTTACCGAAACACCCTTAACCGCTGCCCTGACGGGCAATGAAACGTCACGGAGAGTTTCCGAAGCCATGCATGCGCTGGGTCGTCTTGGGAAACCGGAAGATGTCGCCCGTGCTATTGTGTTTCTTCTTGATCCGGCTAATTCTTGGATCACTGGACAGGTTCTGGCCGTGGATGGGGGTTTGTCCCGCGTACGGCCAAAAATGAAAGCTTAGGTTATGGTGAAACTCTTTTGGAGCATACTGTTTATGGCATTTTTTGGATGGGGATCCGCACAGGCGGCGCCGGATCAGACGGCCTATGATTTTTCCTTTAAAACCTTGATGGGGCAGGATCCTTTGCCGCTGTCGGCCTATAGGGGCAAGGTGATTTTGGTTGTGAATACAGCATCCAAATGTGGATTTACCCCCCAGTACAAAGGCTTAGAGACGCTTTACAATCGTTATAAAGAGCGCGGTTTTGTCATCATCGGGGTGCCCAGCAATGATTTTGGCCAGCAAGAGCCAGGCAGTGCCGAAGAGATTGCCACCTTTTGCGAATTCAATTACGGCGTGACCTTTCCCATGGCCTCGAAAGAGGTCGTCAGCGGCGATCAAGCCCATCTCTTTTATCAATGGGCCCGCACCGTGTTGGGCTTTGGCACGGGGCCCAAATGGAATTTTCATAAATATCTGATCAATCGCAAAGGCGTATTGGTGGATTATTTTAATTCCACCACGTCACCAGATGCGTCACGGGTGAAAGAGGCCATCGAAGCCGCCCTGGATGAACAGGGATGACCAGCCTGCGTTTGGTATTGGCCGATCAACTGTCCGCATCGATAACGTCCTTGGATACCCTCGATGTTGCAAACGATACGGTGATGCTGTGCGAGGTCATGCAAGAAGCCACCCACGTCCCCCACCACCCCCAAAAAATTGCCTTTTTGTTTTCGGCCATGCGGCATTTTGCTGATGACCTGAGGGCGCGGGGGGTGCGCGTGCGTTATGTCCCCCTCAAGGATCCCAGCAACACGGGCAGCTTTACCGGCGAGATAGAGCGTGCGGTGCAGCACATCAAACCCGCCCGTGTCATGGTTACAGAACCGAGCGAATACCGTGTTTTGGCTATGGTGAAAACGTGGCAAAGCACGTTGGGCCTGCCCGTGGAGATTCTGCCCGATACACGGTTTTTGGCCACACAGGGGGACTTTGCGGCGTGGGCTCAGGGCAAAAAACAGTTGCGGATGGAGTTTTTTTATCGGGAGCTGCGCAAACGCTATGGCATTCTGATGGAACCCGACGGCACCCCCACAGGCGGCCAGTGGAATTATGATAAGGACAACCGCAAGCCCCCCAAAGCGGGCATGACCTTCCCGCCCCGCATCCATGAACCCCCTTCAGGGATCACCAAGGACGTTCTGGCGCTGGTCAAAGCCCACTTTTCCCATCATTTCGGCACCTTAGAGCCCTTTGATTATGCCGTCACCCGCCCACAGGCCCTGAGGGCACTGGATCATTTTATTCAACATCGGTTGCATCAGTTCGGTGATTATCAGGATGCTATGGTGGCGGGGGAGCCGTATCTTTATCATTCCCTGCTGTCCCCCTATCTGAACGCGGGATTGCTGCTGCCGCTGGAGATGTGCCAGAAGGCAGAAGATGCCTATCGCGCTGGCCACGTACCCCTGAATGCGGCGGAGGGCTTTATTCGTCAGATTCTGGGATGGCGGGAATACATTCGGGGGGTGTATTGGCACTTTATGCCGCAGTATCAGGACCGCAATGGCCTAAACGCCACCCGTCCTTTGCCCGCCATGTATTGGGGTCATCCCACCGCCATGGTTTGCATGGCCGAGGCCGTGCGCCACACGCGGGACCATGCCTATTCCCATCATATTCAGCGGTTGATGATCACGGGTAATTTTGCCCTGTTGGCGGGTTTGGATGTGAAGCAGGTTCAGGATTGGTATCTGGCGGTGTATGCCGACGCCTATGAATGGGTGGAAATGCCCAACACGCTGGGGATGGCTTTGTTTGGGGATGGCGGCGTTGTGGCAAGCAAGCCCTATGCTGCCAGCGGAAAATACATCCACAGGATGAGCAATTATTGCCAGCAATGCCGCTATGATCCCGATGAAATGACGGGGGATCGGGCGTGTCCCCTGAATGCTTTGTACTGGGATTTTCTGGTGCGGCACGAGGGGCAGTTTCGCGGGCATCCACGGATGCCCTATGTGTATGCCACGTGGGATAAATTTTCCCCCGAAAAACAAAACGCCATTCGCACCAAAGCCGCCCTGAGTTTAAGCCAGATGGCAGAGGGCACGTTGTGAGGGTTAGGAGGCAACACCCCCTAAGGGCCGACCAAATTTAACCCATACCGTGTGCTGCGGCCACCGCCCCCTTGGGGGCAGAGGTATCCCTTGGCCAGCAAATCGGACAAATCCCGTGTGGCTGTGGGTTTTGAGGTTTTGGTGATGTGTTGGTATTTTGCGGCGGACATCCCCCCCTCGAATCCATCGGGGCCGGCGGCGAACATGCGGTTTAGGACCTTTTTCTGGCGATCATTCAGGGGGGCCGTGTGGTCGGCAAAAAATCGGGCCTTTGCCAACACAAAGGTTAACAGGGTTTCTGAGTGTTTCTGCGCCTGATATACGGTGGCCACGAAATACGACAGCCACGGGGTGACCTCTAGGGTGTAAAGGCTGGCCCGCCCCAGGGCCTCGTAGTATTGCTTTCGGGTGCGCTCGATGGCGGCGGATAGGCTAAACAGAACCGGCGCCCCCAAATCCTGCGCCAAAGCCTTTTCGGCCAAGGCCCGCCCCACGCGACCGTTGCCATCATCAAAGGGATGCAGACTTTCAAAATACAAATGCGCCAGACCTGCCCTAATCACACCCTGCATGGGCTGTGTGCCACGATGGGGGTGTGTTTCCTCGAACCATTTTAAAAATCCATCCATCTCACGGGGCAAAGCTGAAGCCGGCGGCGCCTGAAAATGCACGCGTTCTGCCCCCACGGGACCGGAAACGATTTGCATGGGATCCTGGGCATGGCGCCACGATCCGATGGTGATGTCTTTCCAGCGGGGTTCGTTCTGGGTCACCAGCGTTTGCCAATCACACACATCCTCAGCTGTTAAGGGGGCATCAAAATGCTGACGGACTTTTAAAACCAACTGGGCCATGCCTTCGGCTCTGGGGTCCCTGATCCGCTGGGGCGGATGCAATCCCAGATGATTTTTTAAAGAGGATCGCAAATCATCCGCGGGCAAGGATACCCCCTCGATGGCGGCGTTTTTCATGGCCTCGTCCATCATAATGTCCAGCAGCATGTCATCCCTGATCCCGGGGGCCAACTGCGACACACACCCCACCCAACGATGGGCCAGGGCGGTATAGGCCAGCAAATCATCTTGAAACGCCTGCATCCGATACTGAAATCGGGGCCAATGGGGGTGCTGCCAGTTCCAAAGGTTTTGGGTCATGATCCGATTATGCGCCTATTCGGCTCAGAAATCAATCTATTTTTGATTGGATTGTGGGGGTCTTTGGCTCAACGCCCCTTTAGGGGCGGGAAAGGAGGGGGCAATCGGAGGACAGAGGACAGAGGACAGAGGACAGAGGACCGAAAAAAATCTTCCGTCTTCCGTCCTCGGTCTTCTGTCTTCCGAATGAACAGCCCTGTTACCAAGATCAAAATCCTTGCAAAGATATAGCGTTTTTGTTTCCATTAGATTTCCCTTAAGTTTCCTTTGGGTTTCCCTTTAGGGCCCACACCATTTATGGAAAACACACCATGCGCATCATCGCCGGACAGCATCGGGGGTTAACCCTGGAATCCCCCCCAGGGTCCACCATTCGCCCCACGGCGGATCGGGTGCGGGAAAGTGTGTTTAACATCATCGAACATCGTTTTATGGGGGATTATCCGGCGTGGCCACAGGCCCGTTTTTTGGATGTGTGCTGCGGGACGGGGGCGGTGGGGCTCGAGGCTGCATCGCGGGGTGCCCAAGAGGTCCTGATGTTGGATCACAGCGATGTGGCGGCCAAGGTCGTGGCCAGAAACATGCGCCGTTTTGCCCAAGGGGTGCGATTTGTGCGGGGGGATGTTCTGGCACTGCCGCGGGTGAGCCAGCCCTTTGATTATGTCTTCATGGACCCCCCCTATACGGATTTTCCCCTGTTGCCTGCCCTGCGCGGGGTGATGCGTCAGGGGTATATCGGCCCCCAGACGCTGGTGATTGTGGAACAACCCAAAACCACAGACCCCGCGCCGCTACAGACCCTGTTTTCCGTGCTGGAGGACCGCTGCTATGGATCATCGCGGGTGTTTTTTCTGGCCCCCCTGCCCGTGCCAAGCCCCACCTGAGGGGCATGGGGGGGTCGTTGGATCAAAAACAATCCGTAAAATCTTTACGAAAAAAGTTCACGTAACTCCTATTCTATATAAAACCGTCGTCTTGACCCCGCCCCCTGACTCTGGTACATCCGTGATTATGATTGTTGCCAACGCTTATCGTAGTCACGCCTGTGACGCTCTGACCCTGAAGGATGTGGACCAAACCGTTCGTCTGGCGGGCTGGGTTCATCGCAAGCGGGATCATGGCAATCTGTTGTTTCTGGATGTGCGCGATCATTACGGCGTGACCCAGATTGTGGTGCGCAGCGACCATGCGGCCTTTGCTGTGGCCGATGCCGTGCGCCCCGAAAGTGTGATTCAGGTTGTGGGCACGGTGGTGGCCCGCGCCCCCGAAACGGTGAATCCCAAAATCCCCACAGGGGCCATCGAGGTGGTTTTGGATCAGATCACGGTGCTGGCAGAGGCCGACACACTCCCCTTCCCCGTCAACAGCGACGTGGACACATCAGAGGAATTGCGCCTGCGTCACCGCTATTTGGATTTGCGGCGCGAGGGGGTCCATAATAACATTGTGCTGCGCAGCAACATCATTCAAACGCTGCGGCAATCCATGCTGGCCCGTGGCTTTCTGGAATTGCAAACCCCCATTTTGACAGCCTCTTCGCCAGAGGGAGCGCGGGATTATGTGGTGCCCAGCCGCCAACACCCAGGCAAATTTTACGCCCTGCCCCAAGCCCCCCAAATGTTCAAACAGTTGTTTATGGTGGCGGGCTTTGATAAGTATTTTCAAATCGCCCCCTGTTTTCGGGACGAAGACAGCCGCGCCGATCGCTCTCCCGGGGAGTTTTATCAGCTGGATCTCGAGATGAGCTTTGTCACCCAAGAGGATGTCTTTGCCACCCTGGAGCCCGTTTTGCACCACCTGTTTACCACCTTTGCAGGTGAGAGAACCGTCAGTCCCCTGCCATTCCCTCGTATTCCCTATGATCAGGCCCTGTTGCAATACGGATGTGACAAGCCCGATCTGCGCAGCCCCATTTTATGCTGCGACGCAACAGAAGTTTTTGCCGGCAGTGATTTCCAGCTGTTTGCCCATCGCATCGCCGCCGGTGATGTGGTGCGGGCCATTCCCGCCCCCAGTGCCGCCAGCCAATCCCGCAAGTTTTACGATGATTTGAACGCATGGGCCCGTGCCGAAGGGGCCGGTGGCCTAGGCTATGTGATTTTTGACGGGGGCGAGGTCAAAGGCCCCATCGCCAAAAATCTGGATGCGGCCCGTTTGGCATCCCTGAAAACCATCGCGGGTGTGCAGGATGGGGATGCGGTGTTTTTTGCCTGTGGTCGGGCTGCGGACATTCCCCCCTTTGTGGCGCGGGCGCGGATGAAGATCAGTGAAGATTTGGGTTTGGTGCAGGATAACCATTTTGCCTTTTGCTGGGTGGTGGACTACCCCATGTTTGAATACGACCCCAAGGTGGGCGGCATCACCTTTAGTCACAACCCCTTTTCCATGCCCCAAGGCGGGCTGGAGGCCCTGAATACGCAGGATCCCCTCACCGTCAAGGCCTATCAATACGACATCGTGTGCAACGGCATTGAACTGTGCAGTGGGGCCATCCGTAACCATCGCCGTGACATTATGATGCGGGCTTTTGAGATTGCGGGTTACGAAGCCAGACACGTGGAATCCCACTTTCCCGCCCTGATGGAGGCCTTTCGTTACGGTGCCCCCCCCCACGGCGGCGCCGCCCCCGGCATTGATCGCATGGTGATGCTGTTGGCGGGATCGGAAAATATCCGCGAAGTCATTGCCTTCCCCATGACCCAACGCGCCGAAGACCTGATGATGAACGCCCCCGCCCCCATCAGCGACCACCACAAGCGCGAGCTGTTTATTCAGAGCGTGGTGCCGGTGAAGCCGGTGTGAACAGAACCTAGTGGCGGGCTAGTCGCGGGATGTATTTCTTTCTTTTTTTACCAAATAAGTGTAGAGTTATAAAGGAATGCCCACGTTGTCGGTATTTTTTGGTATTGTGATTGCGATGTATTGGGATGACCACGCGCCGCCCCATTTTCATGCACTTTACGGAGATGATGAGGTTTTAATCAATATAAAAACCCTGGCGATTATGAGGGAAAAAATTCCCAGACGCGCTTTATCTTTGGTTTTGGAGTGGGCGCAGGAACATCGTGACGCTTTATTAAAGAATTGGGATTTATGTCAACACAATCAGATGCCCTTGCCGATTCCCCCGCTGCAATAAATCCCCCCGTGCGTCCCTTGGCCCCATGGCGCGTGGCGCGGGTTGATGTTGTCCCCCCTTTTGGTTTGTCCGTTGTTTTTCACGATGGCTTGGCGGGACGTGTGGATTTGTCCCAGCGTGTAGTATCTGAAAACGCCGGTATTTTTGCCATGTTGGCCGATCCTGCTGTGTTTGCCCAAGTGTTTTTGCAGCATGGGGCAGTGACATGGCCCTGTGGTATCGATTTGGCCCCCGATGCTATGCATGACGCCATTCAGCAGGATGGAGTTTGGACCCTGCGTTGATACGGCCCTTAGGGGGTGGGGCTGGTGGTGATGGATACCCGTCTGTATTCCGATTCACTGAGGGCCCCGTCTTTGTTGCGGTCCGCAAAGGCAAAAAAGGCTTTGGGTTGCAGGTTTTTAAATTCATCGACCTCAATAAACCCATTTTTATTTTGATCATAATACACAAAGGCATCATTCCGCATGCCGCAGGTGCGGGCATCGCTGAGATAAATTTTGCGATCCAGCCCATAATCACACTTGGCATAAAACCACATGCGTTCCAGATAAACGCCGTGATACCACTCTTCGTAGGCAATCATGCCATCATGATCCAGATCCAACGTGTTAAAGGCGTAGGGCAATTTGTACGGATGGGGACTGACAGGCACACTGCTGCAAGCCGTTAACACCAGCCATAACGTCAGAAAAAAGGGGCGGATCATATTTTTGATTGCGGTTTATGGGAAGATACGATAACCATACTACACCCAAAATGTTAAAACTTTTTCAGGTTGTTCCATGAATATCCATGAGTATCAGGCGAAAGCTCTGTTGTCCCGCTATCATGTCGCCACCCCTGTGGGGTATCCGGCCCTTTCAGAGGCAGAGGCCAAAGAGGCCATCGCCAAATTAAAAGGCCCCGTGTGGGTCATCAAAGCCCAGATTCACGCCGGTGGCCGTGGTCTTGGGGGGGGTGTGAAGTTGGCCAAATCCCCCGAAGAGGCCTTGGATTGGTACAAAAAAATCATGGGCATGCAGCTGGTCACCCACCAAACGGGCCCCGAAGGCAAAAAGGTGGAGCGGGTGTATATCGAGGATGGTTCCGCCATCGCCCGCGAACTTTACTTGGGCATGCTGATTGATCGCTCCACATACCGCGTGACCATCATTGCCTCCACCGAGGGGGGCATGGACATTGAACATGTGGCGGAAAAAACCCCCGAAAAAATCATGACCTTGACCGTGGATCCCGTGACGGGATTGATGCCCTTTCATGGGCGGCGCGTGGCGTTTGGCTTGGGTCTGACGGGCAATGCCGCCAAGGCGTGCGTGACGTTTCTTGAGGCCATGTACCGCGCCTTCATCGACACCGATGCCTCTATGGTGGAAATCAACCCCCTGGTGGTGACGAAGGATGATCAGCTGGTGGCGCTGGATGCCAAAATGAATTTTGATGATAATGCCCTGTTCCGTCATCCAGACATTTTTGCCCTGCGGGATGAAACCGAAGAAGACCCCGCAGAAATCGAAG
>JBJTVN010000243.1:0-2444 GCA_046081225.1 Alphaproteobacteria bacterium | reverse complement strand
TTCCATCCTGCCAAGGTGCGTGGCCCCCAACAAACCCTGAACATACCGCTCCCGCAGGGTAACGGACGTTATGTCCCCTGTCTCAGACGCAGGTGTGGCCGGATTCATCAGGGGATGCAGGGCGCGAAGGGCATCCCCGTAAAAGGACTGCCCCCCCACAACACACTTAAACCCATTGTATTCGGGGGGATTGTGGGATCCCGTCACCATGATCCCCGAAGAGGCCCCCGTGTCTTGCGTGGCAAAATACGTCATGGGCGTGGGACCCACGCCGATATCCAAAACCTTCAGGCCCCCTTCCGCCAGCCCCAACCGCAAAGCCTCCGCCAGCATCGGGGAATGCAACCGCCCATCATAACCCACCACCACAGAGGACAAGCCCAAACTCTTCAGATTTTGGGCATAGGCACGTCCGAAATGACGGGCAAAGGTGGGGGTCAGCGTCTCCCCCACAACCCCCCGAATGTCATAGGCCCGAAAAATGCTGGAATCAAACATGATGGGCAAAGTTAAGACAGGGGATAGGTGGCAAAAAACCGTTCCATCAAATGCACACCAAAGCCTGTGGCCCCCTTGGGAGCGAGCTCTTTGCCATTTTTGGAGGCCGTCACACCCGCAATATCAATGTGGGCCCATGCAACATCTTTTTGAATAAACCGCTGCAAAAACTGGGCGGCGGTGATGCTGCCCGCGCCGCGCCCCGATCCGATGTTGCGCATATCGGCAATGGGACTGTTCATGTCTTTGTCATACTCTTCGTTCATGGGAAAACGCCAGATGGGTTCGTTGGCCTCTTTGGATGCCGCATACAGGGCGTCTGCCAATGTATCATTATTGCTGAACAATCCCGCAGTTAAATCCCCTAAGGCCACCACAATCGCCCCCGTTAGTGTGGCAAAATCAATGACCGTTTTGGGCTTAAAGGTTTCTTGGGCATACCACAGGGCATCACTCAGGACCAAACGACCCTCCGCATCGGTATTCAGCACCTCAATGGTCTGTCCAGACATGGACGTCACAATATCCCCAGGACGTTGAGCCGTGCCAGAGGGCATATTTTCCACCAACCCCACAACCCCCACCACGTGCGCGGGAGATTTTTGTTCCGCCAGCATCTGAAGGGTGGCCACCACAACGGCGGATCCCCCCATGTCCCATTTCATGTCCTCCATATTGGCGGCGGGCTTGATGGAAATCCCCCCCGTGTCAAAGGTCACACCCTTGCCCACCAAGGCAATGGGGGCATCCTGTGTTTTGGCCCCCCGATATTCCATCACCACCAACTGCGATTCCACAGCGCTGCCTTGCCCCACACCCAGCAAGGCCCCCATGCCCAGTTTTTTCATCTCTTTTTCACCCAAAACCTTCACGGATACGGGCAGTTTTGTGAACACATCCTTGATTTTTTCGGCGTAGGTTTCGGGGTTTAGAATGTTTGACGGTTCATTTTGCAGGGTCCGCGCCAGATAAACCGCACGCACAAAGGCAGCTGTTTTTTCAAAATAAATCTCGGCGGCTTTTTTGTCATTCACCAAAAACACCAGAGAGGACAGCTTTGGCTTTTTCACGTCGGGGCGTTCTTTGGTGATGTATTTGTCGAAACGATACCCCTTCAGCAGGGCTCCCGCCGCCAGATCATTGGCCGCATGTTCCACGGATAATGCCGCGCCCAAGGGGGCCACAACCGCAGCAGCCTCTTGGCCGCCCTGCAACACGGTGATGATGCTGGCACCGATTTTTTGCAATGCCAGTGGGGTCAGATCCGCAGGCTTGCCAATACCCGCCACCACCACCGTTACGGGTTTATCTTTCAGGGTGATTTTGTATGTGGTTGTTTTTCCCGCGCCGCCTTTAAAATCATCCCTACGAAGCCACTCCAAAATCAGGACCTGATCCGCACCCTCTAACAGGCCTTGGGACAGCAGATTTTTGTCCTCATCAAAAAAAACCACAACAGCGGCGGCGACCTCGGGGGCACTCAGGGCAAACGACACAGGCAGCATGGGAAAATCCTTCATAAAACACGAAATGCCTTTGTTTGTACCATGATTCTTAGGACAGGCAACAAAAAGTAAAAATGATGCCCCAAAAGGCATTTTTCTTGGGGTAGGGATGAAAGTCTTAAACGCCTCAACCCCCCAAAAAATACGCCCCCACCCCCATCACGGCCCCCGTGACGGTGCCCCAGATCACCAACCATCCTAGATGCTCATGGATCATCCGGTGAACCAGATCCCTGACCATGACGGGGGTTAGTTGATTTAAACGGTCGTTGATCAGTTGACTGATTAACGATCGCACATTTTCGGGCCGCTTGGGGTCCGTTTGATTGTTCATCAAATCCTGCAAAATGGCCTGAATTTTTTCTTTCACGGGCTCCCGCAGGGGTTCCAGGGCTTTTTTGCCCCCCATCAGAGACAGCATGCTGCCAAAGGAGGAATCCG
>JBJTVN010000242.1:0-3852 GCA_046081225.1 Alphaproteobacteria bacterium | reverse complement strand
AGATTCTTGACAAAGGTCCTCTGCCCCCTGCCCCTAAAAGATTTTACGGCACGATTTTTTTCAAATACGCGATTTGCTTTAAAAACTCCCGCATGGGCATGGCGGGGCGGCCGCCCACAGATTGATGATCCGGCACATCCCGCATAACACCACTGCCTGCGGCAATTTTGACGTGATGCCCGATGGTGATATGACCCACAATTCCCACCTGCCCCCCAATATGAACATGATGGCCCACGGCCGTGCTGCCAGAAATCCCGACTTGGGACACAATGATGCTGTTTTCCCCAATGGTGACGTTATGGCCAATTTGTACCAGATTATCAATCATGGTCCCCCGTCCAATCACCGTATCGGGGCCAGATCCCCTATCGATACAGGTGTTCGCCCCGATATCCACATGATCCTCTAGAATCACCCGCCCCAACTGGGGGATTTTGGTGGGACCGACCCCATGATGAAAAGAGGGGGCAAAGCCAAAACCCGCCTGCCCTATACGCGCCCCCGAATGCAGCACCACATGATGGCCAACCAACGCATGGGTCACCGTTACTTGGGGAAACAGCCAACAAAAGGACCCTAGGTGCACACCCTCCCCAATATATGCTTGGCCCATGATCACGGTGTGATCGCCGATATGGGCACCTTTTTCAATGATCACCTGCGGCCCGATCATACAGCCCTTGCCAATCACGGCCCCCTCCGCCACAACGGCCGAAGGATGCTGAAAGGATGCCTGCGGATACGCCGGCGCGGGATAAAGCAATCCCGCCGTTTTGGCATAGGCCAAATACGGGTGATCCGTCACCAGGGCCACCGTGGCCTCTGGCACTTCATGGACCAAATCTGCCTCAACAAAACACGCCCCTGCCTGGGTGGTGGCCAGATGCTGGACATATTTCCGATTGCTCAGAAACGTGACATCGGTGGGACCAGCATGGGCAATGGGGGCCACGTTGTTAATCGAAAGGGTTAGCGGGGTCCCCTCCGCAACCTTCACCCCTGTGGCAACGATAATCTCCCCCAGCGAAACGCTGTTTTTTTTGGGAAAAAAACGGGGATCAATCATGGGAATCTTTTTTCCTTGGGTTTCTTCGACGCTCCCCTTATAAAGCCATAACAGCACGTTGGCAATATGACCCCGACTTTGTATCAAATTTTTTGTGATGTTCCTGCCGCGCAGGCCCACACTGTGGAGGATTTTTTCAGCCAACACGCTGATGCCACCACATGTTTTGCGTTGAATGATGAAGACACCCATTTTCGCATCACGGCCCTGCGCGGCATACCTTGGCGGGAAGAGGCTATCCGGACCACCCTAGAGCTTCTCTTTATGGCCATGAACTGGTCCCCCTGCCCTGTTTTAACAACAGAAACCCTGACCCCCCGAGATTGGGTGCGTGAAAATCAACAATCCTTCCCCCCCATTGCCTGCGGCCCCTTGATCATCGAGGCCACCCACGGCCCCAAAGCCCATCGTTTTTATCAACATCGCCTTACCATCGATGCCGCCACAGCCTTTGGGACGGGTCGTCATGGCAGCACCCTAGGGTGCCTAAAGGCCCTGTTGTTTTTAAAACAACGGGGCTTTCGCCCCCAACATCTGGCCGATATCGGCACAGGGACGGGGATTTTAGCCTTGGCGGCAGCCAAATTATGGCCACAGATCCCCATTATAGGCACGGACATTGACCCCCACGCCATCGCCCAATCCCATCACAATCGCCGCCTGAATCACGCCCCCCTGAACACCATGACCTTTCGCCGCTGCGTAGCAACCCATATCGTTTTGCCCCCGCAAGATCTGGTTTTGGGGAATATCCTAGAGGGGCCCCTGTTCCGCCTTGCCAAGGATCTCTCGGGCATGGTGGCTGTGGGGGGATATTTGATCCTCAGCGGATTTTATACCTATCAACAAACACGCCTGCGGCGTGTGTTTGGGGCCTTTGGCTTTCATTATCACCAGGGGTTTGTGCATGAACGCTGGCAAACGCTGGTGCTGAAAAAGGTGCATCATGGATAAAACAGCCATTTTGGCGGGACAGGGGTCCCTGCCTGCCTTGCTTGCCAGCCCTCTGGGGCCAGAAGGCTGCGTTGTGATCAGCTTTGAAGGGCAGCCCCCCCCTGCCCTGCCCCATCCCGACATTCCTCATGTTGTCTTGCCCATGGGAAAAATCCAACGCATTTTGGATACCTTAAGATGGTTTCATGTGCGCCAAGTGGTCTTTGCTGGGGCGATGCAGCGGCCCAATTTATCGGATGTGGCGGTGGATTTTCGGGGTGCCAAAGTTTTGGCCAAACTGGCCCTGCGCCGCGCACGGGGGGACAATGCCCTGCTGTGTTTGTTAATGGAAGAACTGGAAAAAGACAACATCACCGTTGTGGGGGCCCACACGGTGCGGCCAGATTTAACCCCCCAAACCCCTTTTTTGGGCAAACACAAACCCAGCTCAGCCCATCAACAGGATATTGATTTGGGTTTTGACGTGCTGGCCGCCCTATCCGATTTTGACATGGGCCAAGCGGTGATTGTGCGCGAAGGCCAAGTGCTGGGCATCGAGGGCATCGAGGGCACCGATGCCCTGATTCAGCGCCTAGCCCCCTATACCCAAAAGAAACGCAAACACAAGGCCGTGTTGATCAAAGCCCCAAAACGAAACCAAGATTTGCGTCTGGATATGCCCACCATCGGGGCAGAAACCCTGAAAACCATGGCAAAGGCCAATTTGGGCGGGGTGGCCCTGCGGTTGGGCGCAACCCTGATTTTGGATCAGCCTGAGGTTATTGCGCTGGCCAATACTCAGGAAATGTTTGTCACCTGCCTATGAAAACCATTGTCATCTTAACGGCCGAAACCTCCGGCGATACCATCGCCAGTCATTTGATGCGGGCATTGCAGGAACGCGCCCCAGGGGCTTTTGCGTTTTACGGCATCACAGGCCCCCAGATGCGGGCGGCGGGGTGCGAAACATGGTATGATCAAAACACCCTGAATGTCATGGGACTGGCCGAGGTTTTGCCCCACATCCCAAAAATTCTGGGTATGATACGAACAACCCGCCAAAAAATCTTGACCCTAAACCCTGATATGGTCATCAGCGTGGATGCGCCGGATTTTACGCTGCGCGTGATGAAATCATTAAAAAAAGCTAGAGATCAGGGAAAAATCAAAAGCATCTTGATGCATTATGTTGCCCCCTCTGTGTGGGCATGGAAAGCCTATCGGGCAAAAAAACTCTCCCGCATTGTGGATCATTTGCTGTGTCTTTATCCCTTTGAGCCCCCCTATTTTACGGTTCATGGCCTGCCCACCACCTGCACGGGGCATCCTGTGTTGCAAACAGCGGTGCCCGAAAAACCCCATCCCCAGACACAGGCCCCCCTGCGCATTGGCCTGTTGCCGGGCAGCCGTGGCCAAGAATTAAACGCCCTCTTGCCGGTGTTTGAGGAGGTGGCCGCACGTTTGGCCGCGGCCCAGCCCGATGCCACCTTGGTTATGCTGGCCGCCCCTTCGGTGGCGGGGCGACTGCAAGATGCCCTCGCCCATTGGACAACCCCCGTGGACATTGTGACGGATCCCAGCAAAAAATCGGAAACCTTGGCATCTTTGGATTTGGCCTTGGCCGCCTCTGGCACCATCACGTTGGAACTGGCATGGGCACGGGTGCCCACCGTGGTGACATACCGCGTGTCCCCCTTGACGGCTTGGCTGGTGCGCCGCCTGGTGCGGGTAAACTACGCCAGCCTGATTAACATCTTGGCCAACAAAGCCATTTTTCCCGAATACATTCAGGAAAACGCCACAACAGACACCCTGACCAACGCCATGATAACCCTGTTATCCCCAGAAAA
>JBJTVN010000241.1:0-2585 GCA_046081225.1 Alphaproteobacteria bacterium | reverse complement strand
GTCTCAGACTGAACGGGAAAGCATGAAGCAATAGTCAATAAAAGGGATTCCAGCACCGAAGGTGGCATCTGGGACGGTGTGCCCCCCCCAAAAAAAACAGTATCCAAACGATATTGGGGGGATTGCTGCGCGAGTGTTTTGAGTTCTGTGCTATAGGCCATGGCCCAAAGAGAGGCCTCTTCGGGGGCCCAGCCAACAGCGTAACTGTTATAATCGCAGTACGGACACTTTTTCGCGCAAAAAGGCCAGTGAATGTACAAAGCCAGCGGCGGCAAATCCACTACAGAAAGCTCCGCACATCAGTAAGATGACCTGTCAAAGCCGCTGAGGCGGCCATAATGGGGCTCATGAGGTGGGTGCGCCCTTCCCTGCCCTGCCGTCCCTCGAAATTCCGGTTGGATGTGGAGGCGCAGCGTTCCTTAGGGCTCAACCGATCCGCATTCATGGCCAAACACATGGAACATCCAGGTTCCCGCCAGTCAAAACCGGCATCCTTGAAAATTTGATCCAGGCCCTCGGTTTCGGCTTGCTCCCGCACCAGACCCGATCCGGGGACAATCATGGCCCGCAGGCCGCCCTTAACCGTTTTGCCCTGCACCAAACGGGCCACATCCCGTAAATCCTCGATCCGCGAATTGGTGCATGATCCAATAAAAACAGTATCAATGGCAATATCGGTGAGGGCCTCTCCCCCCTTCAGCCCCATATAGGCCAACGTTCTTTCCAGGGATTGACGGTGGGTTTCGTTTCGGGCCTCCTCCACCTTGGGCACGCGGCCCGTAATGGGCAGGGCATCTTCGGGACTGGTGCCCCACGTCACAAAGGGCTCCAGCGAGGCCCCATCCAAAACAACCTCTTTGTCAAACACGGCCCCATCATCGGTTTTTAGGGTTTTCCAATAGGCGATAGCCTGCTCCCACACGGCCCCTTTGGGGGCGAGGGGACGACCACGCAGATAATCAAACGTCACATCATCCGGCGCAATCATGCCGGCGCGGGCGCCGGCCTCGATGGACATATTGCAGATGGTCATGCGCCCTTCCATGGATAGGGACGTGATGGCATCCCCCGCATATTCAATCACATACCCCGTTCCCCCCGCTGTACCAATTTTGGCAATGATGGCCAAAACTATATCCTTGGGCCCCACCCCAGACTTCAGAGGGCCCGTCACCGTCACGCGCATGGATTTGGCAGGACGCTGGATCAGGGTTTGGGTGGCCAGAACATGCTCAACCTCAGATGTGCCGATACCAAAGGCCAACGCCCCAAAAGCCCCATGGGTTGATGTATGGGAATCTCCGCAAACAATGGTGCATCCGGGCAGGGTTAACCCCTGCTCTGGCCCCACGACATGAACAATCCCCTGACGAACATCATCCAGGGGATAATACATCACCCCAAAATCAGAGCAATTTTTTTCCAAGGTATCCACCTGCAAACGGGATTCCGGATCGGCAATCCCTGCGGCGCGATTTTCTGTGGGCACGTTATGATCGGCAACGGCCAAGGTCATTTTTGGATGACGCACGGCCCGTTTAGCCTGACGCAGACCCTCGAACGCTTGGGGACTGGTCACCTCGTGAATCAGATGCCGGTCGATGTACAGCAAACAGGCCTCCCCCATGCGATCCACCAAATGATCATCCCAGATTTTTTGAAACAAAGTTTTGGCTGTCATAAAGGATCCACACTTTCCGATGGCTTTCAGGGGAAGGCCACTATACAAGATATCCCCATAACTTCAAGAGCGAGCCCCTAAAAAATCAAAGCATCAGTGAATCTGTAAGCCGGGTTCTGTCTATGGCCAGTGGCCACGAGACCGCTATTCATCTGGGAAGGCCATCGCTGTCCTCCTCGTGCGGGCTACCCGAACAACGGACCTGAAAGGGGGCCTTTGGGCCTGGTTATCCCGTGGTTGTTCCTATTTGCCCTTGCTCTCGGCGGGGTTTACCGTGCCTGCATGAGTTGCCCCCGCAGCGGTGCGCTCTTACCACACCGTTTCACCCTTACCTGTATCCCCAAAAGGACCATCGGCGGTTTGCTTTCTGTTGCACTGGCCGTCACATTGCTGTGCCCAGAATTTCTCTGGCGCCGTCCTTTCATAGAGCCCGGACTTTCCTCACCCCCCTGACAAGAGCCAGAGAAACGCAGCGGTCCGATTCACTGATGCTCCCACCATAACAAAAAAACAAACCGCTGGCACCAAAAAATAAACATCAAAAAATACCAAGAAAGGAAAACCGCATTGTTGGTAGGGCTTGAGAGTCTGTTCATCGTCTTTTGTAGGGGGAAAAGGCGGGGCGGGGCAGCAGGATTTGCCCCGCGGGTCAAGGGCGGAAGGGAAAAAATGCCGCACCGAGCGCAGCGAGGGAGGATGATTTTTTGACTTCCGGCGTAGCGGACCCTTGAGGCGGGAGGCAAATTCTGCTGGGTGGGCGCCTTTTCCTTATTTCCAGCCACAACGTTGCTCCCACCCCCGCATTTTCCTTTTTGTCTCAAGGGGTCCGCTTCGCCGGTGCGAAAAAAGTCGTCCTCGCAGGCTGCGCTTCGCGCCTCCTGCTGCGGTATTTTTTTCGCCCCGC
>JBJTVN010000240.1:0-6181 GCA_046081225.1 Alphaproteobacteria bacterium | reverse complement strand
GTGCGTCCGGAGGGTGAATTAGGGGGGGGACGGGAAAAAATCCCCCCCTGTGACATTTATCACTTTCACTCCCCATTTATTTGGGGTATAAGACATACATTCGTACTCTCCTTAATAACCAACTTCGGGCTGGACTTGTTCCAGCCCTTTTTTTTATACTGGGGTCATGTCTTTGCTGATTGCCTCTTGGAACGTCAATTCAATCAAGGCCCGTATGGGGCATTTGTTGACATGGCTGCAATCGTTTCGGCCGGATATTGTCCTGTTGCAGGAAACGAAATGCACCGAGGATGCCTTTCCCCATCTGGATTTGGAAACAACCCCCTATAACGTTTCCGTGGTGGGGGAAAAAAGCTATAACGGCGTGGCGGTCCTGTCCAAGGCCCCCATCGAGGTTTTATGCCGCAGCCTAACCGGCCAAACACAGGCCCGCTATCTGGAGGTTTTAACGGCGGGCGTGAAGGTCGCCTCGGTTTATGTCCCCAACGGAGAGGATTTAACATCCCCCAAATTTTTAAACAAAATGGCCTTCTTTGATGCCTTGCACACGCAGATGCAATCCATGCTGCAGGATGGATTGCCCGTGATTGTGGGGGTGGATTTCAATGTGGCCCACGAGCCCATAGATGTATATGACCCCAAACATTTTAAAAATCGCCTGTTGTTTTCCCCCGAAGAACGCGCCAAATTTCACACATTGATCCATCATGGATATCAGGACGTTCTGCGGTTAAAGCATCCCCACGAGGTCTGTTACAGCTGGTGGGATTATCGCGCAGGGCGTTTTGATCGCAACGAAGGTCTGCGCATTGATTATCTGCTCACCAGCAGCCAAGCCACCGATCGCCTGTTGGATGCAGGCATTGATCAAACCCCGCGGGGATGGGAAAAACCATCCGATCACACACCGGTTTGGATTCGGTTGGGGGATTGATGTCCTTCCTGCTTCTCTTGTTTGACACCACCCCTGCGGCTTTCTAGAATGGGGGGTATCCATCATCACAAGAGGACCAAATGATGCCAACCCCTTCCCCCGTTGATGCCTATTGGTTGGGCCGTGCCACAGATTTGGTGGATTGGATCAAAGCCCCCACCCAAGGGGGGGCCTGTTCCTTTCATCACCCCGTATCCATTCGGTGGTTTGAGGATGGTGTTTTAAACATCACCACCACCTGTGTGGACCGTCACGCCGCCGCCACGCCAGATCGGGTGGCTTTTTTTTATGAGGGAGAGGCGGAAACCCAGCGCCAAACCATCACCTATGGCCAGCTACAGGACGAGGTCTGTCGTTTCGCCAATGTCCTGAAAACCTTGGGCGTGGGTAAGGGGGACCGCGTTGTGATTTATATGCCCATGATCCCGCAGGCGGTGTATGCCATGTTGGCCTGTGCCCGCATCGGGGCGGTGCATTCGGTGGTGTTCGGGGGATTTTCGGCCCACGCCCTGCACACGCGCATTATGGACTGCGGCGCGAAGCTGGTCATCACCGCCGACGGGGGTATGCGCGGGGGCAAGGTCATCCCGCTGAAGGCCGCCGTGGATGAAGCCATCCCCGAAACCCCCGTACAGCATGTTCTGGTGGTTCGCCATCTGGGGCAGACTATCCCGTGGACGGTGGGGCGGGATCAGGATTATGGGGATTTGCAAAAGGCGGCCGCCCCCGTTTGTGAGCCTGAACCAATGCAGGCGGAAGACCCCCTGTTTATCCTCTACACCTCTGGCTCTACGGGCACGCCCAAGGGGGTTGTGCACACCTGCGGGGGCTATCTGGTGTATGCGGCCCATACTATGCAAACGGTCTTTGATCCCAAAGCCTCTGACGTGTTCTGGTGCACCGCCGATGTGGGGTGGATCACGGGTCACAGCTATATCGTTTATGGCCCCCTGTCCATGGGGGTCACGCAGGTTTTGTTCGAAGGGGTGCCCACGTGGCCTGATGCGTCCCGCTGGTGGCAGATGGTGGATCGTTATGGCGTGACCATTTTTTACACCGCCCCCACGGCCATTCGTACCCTGATGCGGCTGGGGCTGGATCCCTTGAACACAACCCACCGAAGCACTCTGCGGTTGCTGGGATCGGTGGGGGAGCCCATTGATCCCGAAGCGTGGCACTGGTACCACACCCACATTGGCGGGGGCCGATGCCCCATCATGGATACGTGGTGGCAGACGGAAACGGGCGGGATTCTCATGGCCCCCCTTGATCAAAACCACCAAAAACCAGGCTTTGCAGCCAAGGCCCTGCCCCACATTCAGCCCGTCTTGTTGGACACCCACGGTCAGCCCGCTGCGGAAGAAGGCAACCTGTGCTTTGCCACATCATGGCCCGGCCAAGCCCGCACGTTGCACGGGGATCATGCCCGTTTTGAAAAAACCTATTTTGGGGATTTCCTCGGATTTTATTTCAGCGGCGATGGGGCGAGGCGGGATGAATCCGGCGATTACCGCATCACGGGCCGCGTGGATGATGTTATCAACGTTTCAGGCCACCGCCTGAGCACGGCGGAGATCGAGGCCGCGCTGGACGATGCCCACGGCGTTATCGAATCCGCCGTTGTGGGGATTCCCGATCCCTTAAAGGGTCAGGGGATTTTTGCCTTTGTGGTGCTGGCCTCAGAGGCAATTCCATCAGAATCCCTGAAACACAAGTTGGTTGATCGCGTCAAAACCTATATCAGCCCCATCGCCAAGCCCGATCATATCCAATTTTGTGATGGCTTGCCCAAAACCCGATCGGGCAAAATCATGCGCCGCATTCTGCGAAAAATCGCCGCAGGGGAATCGGACTTTGGCGACATTTCCACATTAGCAAACCCAGAGGTGGTGGAGGCCCTGCGCCGCACGACAAGGGCGTGACAGGCTTTTGGGAACAGCCTTGACATTTATACTGTATGTAGTATCATACAACATTATGACTCAACGTGAAAAGTTGATCCGGCAAATGCTCAGCAATCCCCAAAATGTCGGTTTTGTGGATGCGTGCAAAGTGGCAGAGGCCCTTGGTTTTGTTCACAAAGGCGGCAGGGGCTCTCATACCGCTTTTGCCAAAACGGGTGAGCCCATGGGGTTGAATTTTCAAAACCGTAACGGGCTTATTCCGCCCTATCAGGCACGTCAGTTAATTGTCATGATCGAAAAGTATGGAGACGATTGTTTATGACCCAAACCTATCCCATAGAAATTTTTTACAGCGAAGAGGATGCGGGATATATCGCAACATTCCCTGATTTGCCAGGGTGTTCCGCCTTTGGAGAGACAGAAAACGACGCCCTCTCCGCCGCCCAGAAGGCAAAAGAGGCATGGATTGCCGCCCAAAACGCTGCCGGCAACCCCATACCTTTGCCGGCGGAAACCCATAAATTCAGCGGCAAATTTTTGGTGCGGGTCCCAAAGGATCTTCACGCCCACCTATCCCACGCCGCCCAGCGTCAGGGTGTCAGCCTGAATCAATACGTTTTGTATCGCTTGGCGCAGTAGGGGAAGGGGCTAGTGTGGGTTAAAGATAGACTTTTTCCACCCGATCCCAAACCGTCTCTTGCAGGCGGACGCCATACAGGGCGTTCATTTCCTGCATACCGGTGGGGGAGGTGACATTGATTTCCGTCAGCCACGGCCCAATCAAATCAATGCCCACAAAAAACAAATCGTTGTCTTTCAGGGATTGACCGATGCGGGCGCACAGGGCCTGTTCGTGGGGGGTTAGGGCGGTGGCGGCACCGCTGCCGCCGCTGTGAAAGTTGGCCCGCACGCTGCCCGTTTGGGGAACGCGCAAAACAGCGCCCAGAACGTCGCCGCCGCAAAACAGAATGCGTTTATCCCCTTGGGAGACCTCTGGCAAAAATTTCTGCGCCACCCACGGCCCGGGGTAGCGGGTTTCAAACAGCTCGATCAGGGTTTTCAGGTTGGGGTCTGCGGGTTTCAGGTGAAACACACCTTCCCCGCCGCAGGCATACAGGGGCTTTAGGACAATATCCCCGTGGGCCTTGTGAAAATCAGCAATGGCCACCGGATGGCGCGACACCAACGTGGGGGGCATCAGATCCGCAAACAGCGTGGGATAGATTTTTTCCGGCAAGGTCAATACGCTGGCGGGGGTGTTCAGCACAGGGGGGTGGGGATGAACACGGTTCAGCAGATACCCCGCACTCAGATATCGCATGTCGTACGGCGGATCGTGCCGCATGAACACCACCGAAAAATCCGTGATGGGGCGGCGGGTGGTGGTGCCCCCCTGCACAGGCTGGCCCAACGTGGGCACAGCAATGTCCGTGACAAAAGCCGACACCACGCCATTTTCCAAACACAAATCCTCCGGTGTGCAGGCAAAGGATTCATGGCCGCGGCGCTGGGCCTCGTGCATGAACAGATAGGTGGTATCCTTTTGGGGATTGATGGTGGCAATGGGCTCGATGACAAAGAGAATGCGGGACATGGAGGCTGCTGTGCTTAGGCAAAGGCCTCTTCCCATGTGCCCACGGTGGCGGCTTTGGTGTATTCGGTGGCGCGGCTTTCAAAAAAGTTGGCATGCTCAACCCCGTTCATGATTTCATCAATCCAGGGCAGGGGGTTGGTGGCAATGTGATACAGGGGGGGCATCCCCAGTTGGCTCAGGCGCAAATCGGCGATATAGCGGATATAGCGTTTGATGTCTTCGGCGGTCATGCCCTCGATCCCGCCCAGTTCAAAGGCCAGATCAATAAAGGCATCTTCGTGATGCACAATGGTGCGGCAGGCCGTGGCAATCTCCGCCCGAAAGTCCGCGTTGTCGATTTCGGGATGTTCCGACAAAAAGGTCTGAAACAGCCGAATGATCGAGGCGCAGTGCAAACTTTCGTCCCGCACGGACCATGATACAATCTGTCCCATGCCCTTCATTTTGTTGAAACGGGGGAAGTTCAGCAGCATGGCAAAACTGGCAAACAGTTGCAACCCTTCCGTAAAGGCCCCGAAAACCGCCATGGTCAGGGCAATATCACGGGGGGAATCCACGCCAAACTGTTGCATGTAATCGTATTTGTCTTTCATTTCCTTGTAATGCAAAAAGGCGCTGTATTCCACCTCTGGCATCCCCACCGTGTCCAGCAAATAGGAATAGGCGGCGATATGAATGGTTTCCATGTTGGAAAACGCCGCCAGCATCATTTGAATTTCTGTGGGTTTGAACACGCGGGAATAATGGCGCATGTAGCAATTGTTGACCTCAACATCCGCCTGGGTGAAAAAGCGGAAAATCTGGGTTAACAGGTTGCGCTCTTCGGGGTTCAGGACGCGCTGCCAATCTTTGACATCATCGGCCAAGGGCACTTCCTCTGGCAGCCAGTGAATGCGCTGTTGCATTAACCACGCATCATAGGCCCAGGGGTACGCAAAGGGTTTATACACAACATGGGACGACAAAAGGGACATATGGATTTTCCGTGCTGAAAGGGCAAATCAAAGCGGTGGGAATCTTTTGTTGACTCCCTTTTTGTGTTGTAGGATACTTCCATGAGTAGGTCAACATTAACAACTCAGGAGGCGTATTTATGACCCATCCGCGTTTAGAGTCCCTATTAAAAAAAATATCCCAAATCGAACTGTTGTTAGAGGTCGAACAGAACCGTCCCTCACCGGACCCTGTGCGGCTTCAGATTTTGAAACGCGAAAAATTGAAATTGCGTGACGAAATCCACCTGATCCGCAACGCATCCCTTATGGCGGCTTAGGGGGTTTTCATAGGGGGGACTCTTTCTCCCCCCTGTTTTCCTGCGTGTGGGTTCTCTTGGGGGGGGCTTTGGGGGGGTTATTGGCGACCTTGGCTCAAGGGGCAAGATGTCCAATCTACCTGCATTAAAAGACTCTCCCGTTTCTGTGCCACAGGATCATGTTCCATTATCTGGATCAAAGCCTTCCTAAATAAACCAACAGTCATGGGTTCTTTTTTCCCGTCTTCTGTCGTAACTCTTGTTTCTCCTATGATTTTTTCCAAAGATTGCAAAGAAGTTGGAAATTGTTGATCTTCCTTAATCCCAAGAACTGTCTTTATATTAGATTTCAATGTTTCTATACCCCTATCGACTGAACTCTAGCTTTATAGGTTTGGATGTGTTATCAGGTGTGTATGAATAAGAATAAGATTCTGGATTTAACAGAGCGCAGCGTCCTGATCAAACGGCACAGGACGGAGCGGGATGGTCGTGTT
>JBJTVN010000239.1:0-2084 GCA_046081225.1 Alphaproteobacteria bacterium | reverse complement strand
GGGGGGACATGCTGACAGAAACCCAAGTTCTGCATCTGATGAACACATCCACGGACCCTGATATCCGTCGGGATGCGGCCTTGGCCTTTTCTGGGGGACTGGAAAGCCAAAAAGATACCTTTGCTCTGATTATGAATAATCTGGTCAAGGACAAGGCCACAGAAGACCGCTGGCGTCATTTTTCCACACCCGCATCCTCCCGTCACTTGCAAAATCAGGTGGAGGGGGAGGTTGTGGAAACCCTCGTTCAGGCGGTCCGCGATGCCTATCCAACGTTGTCCCATCGTTACTATGAACACAAGGCCCGCTGGCTGAATCAAAGCACCCTGAATTTTTGGGATCGCAATGCCCCTTTGCCCAAGGTTCCCCAGCCCACCTATACATGGGATCAGGCCAAAGACATTGTGTTGTCTGCCTATCAGGCCTTTTCCCCCGAAATGGCCACCATTGGACGGCGTTTTTTTGATCAGGGGTGGATTCACGCGGCCCCCGATGCTGGCAAAGATTCAGGCGCATATGCCCACCCCTGCGTGCCCGAGGTCCACCCCTATATTTTGATGAATTTTAAGGGATCCCAGCGGGATGTCATGACCTTGGCCCACGAACTGGGACACGGCATCCACCAGGTCCTGAGTGCCCAGCAGGGGTATCTGATGTCTGACACGCCGTTAACCCTTGCCGAAACGGCCTCGGTTTTCGGGGAAATGCTGACCTTTCAATCGCTTCTGAAGGCCGCGGAAACGCCCGAACAAAAACGCGCCCTGACAGCGGCAAAGATTGAGGATATGCTCAACACCGTGGTGCGGCAAATTGCGTTTCATACCTTTGAAACCAAGGTTCACGCCGCCCGCGCTGAGGGGGAATTAAGCACGGAGGATCTGGCCGCCCTCTGGATGCAGGTGCAAACCGAAAGCCTTGGTCCCGCCATCACCCTGTCGGACCCCTATAAAATTTACTGGACGTACATTCAGCATTTTATCCATTCCCCCTTTTATGTTTACGCCTATGCTTTTGGGGATTGTTTGGTGAATGCCCTGTATGCCACCTATCAAAAACAGCCAGAGGGTTTTGCGGAAACCTACATCACCTTCCTGAAAAAGGGGGGGACACAGCCCTATGATATCATGCTGTCCGCGTTTGGATTAAACCCCAAAGATCCCACATTCTGGCAGCAGGGGCTTTCTGTGATTGAGGGGCTGATTCAAAGCCTGACGGACACCCCAACAGACAAGGGCGCTTAGGGGGATGGTTTCAAAAATCAAACCTTAAATCCCCCCTCGAAGAGCTCTTGGGTGGATTTTTGCTGGTTACATGGGGGGTTAGCGGCCATGATTATTTATTATTTGTATTATTTGGCGCTTGCATTCTCGCTATAAGCTCCTGATAGAATCTTGCACTACTCCTACGTTCAGGGGTCAAAATTTCACGATAGTCAGTTATTGTAAAACTTCCTGGCTCTTTCCCCTTCTGCGCTCTCTTACTCTGCTCTTGCTCCGCCAACGCCATCTCCCTCAAACGACTTGGTAACAAATGCTCTTCTAGAACTCTGGCTTGATGCAATTCTTTCTCATAGAACACTTGCTCATAACCATCTGGAAAAAATGGTTGTGAACTGGCATTCACAAGACGAACTTCGGAAAACTTAATACCAAGATCATCAAGACGACTACACATTTTCATAAACATGATAGAGCCAAAATGATGAGGGTCTTCAACAGAATCTTGAACAGGGACGGCAAAAGGAGGGTAGAGACAAAGTTGATAACTATCAATTGGGTAGGGATGATCAGGATCCAAATTTGGATCTAAAACATTTGGCCCTAATGGTGTAGGATCTATGCCAACAATTTGAGAAACATAGTCAGAAACACTTGTTTTTTCAGAAACTTTCTTAATAAAAGCATCGTGAGCTTTCTTAATAAAAGCCTCGTAATCGTCTTCAGGGTCCTTTCCTTTTTTTTTAGATTTTTGCATATGGCTTCGCCATAAGGTATAAATTTCTTTCCACCGTCTGTGTGTGTGTTTTACCCATTTTTTACTATTGTTAGAATCAGTAATTATATATTCATGTTTTTTTTTCTTTG
>JBJTVN010000238.1:0-1682 GCA_046081225.1 Alphaproteobacteria bacterium | reverse complement strand
AAATCGGGATGATCGGCAGTGCGGCCATCGCCCGCTGCTTGGTGGATCTGTTGGATCAGGTGTCCTGCCCCGTGGTTTTGGATCCGATTGTGGTGGCCAGCCATGGGGCCCCGCTGATTGAGCCTGAGGCCTTTGAAATCCTAAAACATCATCTGTTACCCCGCGTCACCTGCATCACCCCCAACACGGTGGAGGCCCCCTTGCTGCCCCTGCATCACGCCCGCGCGGCCCTGATCACTGGCGGCCATGAAGCGGGGGATACCATCATCACCCTTCTGAAAGAGGGCCAAGCCGAAACCGTTTTTTCCCATCCCCGCCTGATAACGCGGCATACCCACGGGACGGGGTGCATTGTTTCCAGTGCCTTAGCCGTGGGATTGGCAAAGGGGTTATCGTTGGCGCAGGCCACGGGTCAGGCTTTGGATTTTATCCACAAGGCGCTGAAAACCCCCCCTGGTGTAGGACAGGGGACAGGGCCGGTGTTGTGAGGGAGAGCATTCATGATTGAAACGATTGAAAACCCACAACAGGTATCATAGTCTGAATGCAGCCCCTTATTCTGGAATGAATTGCGTTATGCCACGCTTTGCCTTTTTTCTCCTCCTCCTCACCACAACAACCCTCGCCCGCGCCGAGATTGTCTTGGCCGTTGCGGGTCCCATGACGGGGCCCTACGCCAGCATTGGGGAACAGCTGCGGCGTGGGGCCACCATGGCTGTTGATGATCTCAATGCCTCTGGCGGCATGTTGGGCCAATCGGTGTCGCTGCGGATTATGGATGATGTGTGCGACCCAAAGCAGGCCACCTTGGTGGCGTCCCAGTTGGTGAATGATCACACGGCGTTTGTGGCGGGACATTTTTGCTCCAGCGCGTCCATTCCCGCCTCTAACGTCTATAATGATGGGGGGGTGATTATGATTTCCCCCGCTTCGACCTCCCCCACCCTCACCGAACGGGGTCTGCCCAATGTGTTTCGGGTTTGTGGCCGCGACGATCAACAGGGCGTGATTGCCACCGATTACATCGCCCGCCATTTTGGGGATCAAAGGCTGGCCATCATTCATGACAAAACCTCCTACGGCAAAGGCTTGGCCGATGTGACCAAACAAGCCCTGAATAACGGGGGCATTCACGAGGTCCTGTATGAAGGCATCACCACGGGCGAGCGGGACTTTACCGCGCTGATTACCCGCATGAAATACCACAATGTGGGCGTGATGTATGTGGGGGGCTATTTCACCGAGGCCGGCCTGTTGCGGCGTCAGGCCCATGATCAGGGACTGGTCATTCCCCTGATTTCGGGGGATGCCCTTGTCACGCGGGAATATTGGACCATTGCGGGCAAAACGGGGGAGGGAACCCTGATGACCTTTAGCCCCGACCCCCGCAACAATCCCGAGGCCGCCAAGGTGGTGCAGGCCTTTCGGGACAAAGGCTATGAGCCCGAGGGCTATACCCTATACAATTACGCCGCTGTCCAAGTGTACGCACAGGCCGTCAAACAGGCCGGCACCACCGATGCCAAAGCCATCCGCGATGTTATGCACGGTGGCACCTTTCACACCCTGCTAGGCCCCCTGACCTTTGATGCCAAAGGCGATGTCACCAAACCCCAGTATGTGGTTTATCAGTGGTCCAAAGGGGACTATCGGCAGATTGAGGGGGAAAAGTAACGATGCGG
>JBJTVN010000237.1:0-1449 GCA_046081225.1 Alphaproteobacteria bacterium | reverse complement strand
ATGCGGCTATGCACTGGATGCATACCCCCGAAAAGGTGATTTTGAATGTGGCCACATCCTTAAAACCATCGGGACGTTTTGTCGCTGAACAGGGTGGATTTGGGAATGTGGCGGCTATTTCCACGGCCATTTTAGCGGCTCTGGATAAAATGAATCTGCCGCTGCCTTCGCTATTCCATTGGGATTTTCCAACACCCGAGGAACAAACAAACCGCCTTGAACAAGCAGGATTTCGTGTGGATGTCATGCAGCTTTTCCATCGCCCAACCCCCTTACCCAAAGGCATAGAAGGCTGGCTGCAAACCTTCATCAGTCCTTTTGTTCAGGGTGTATCGCCAGACGATAGAAAAAAAGTTATTGATTATGCGATAAAATGGCTGACTCCAAGCCTGAAAGATGCCTCTGGTCAATGGATGGCGGATTATGTCCGACTGCGTTATAGGGCCATAAAACTTTAACCCCCCTACCGCCCCCCCAACAGCAAATACTGCCATAAACTCTGGTTATTGATTTGAACCTCTGGGCGGGCCATGGGGCCATTGAGGGTGATGGTGATGGGCTTGGTGGTTTGGGGGGAGGTGACAGAGGCTCTGAGATTCACCCGCTGGGATGTCATTTGCAATGCCCCCTGCAGAGTGATATCCGCCGCTGGCAATTTCACCTCTGCCCCTTGCAGGGTCAGGGTGCCGTCACGAAAAGCCCCCTGCACCCATACGGAACGCATATCCAGATCTTGGGGGGCCAAAGGGCGAGATAATGCGGCACCGGCCAGATTCTGGATGTTTTTTAACACATCGCTTGGGGGACGGATCCCCGCCGCCCTGAAAGTGCCCTGTCCCGTCAGGGTGGACAGATGATCCCGCAGACATGAACCCCATGACCCAGTTTTCAGGGACATCGTCGTGCTGCCCCCCCAGTCGGAAAAGGCCACATCTTTGGCCTGAAGGGTCGTCTCTAAAATCGGCAGGCCCTGCCCAGGCATGACATGCATCCGCGCCGCCAGATGCCCCCGCCCGTGTTGGCCGGTCAGGGCCGTTTGCAATCCCTGCTCAGAAAACGATATTTTTTGATCCACCTGTGTCAAATCCCCGTAATCCGTCATCAACCGATCGGTGCGCAGGCGTATTTGGGCGGTCATTGTTTTGGCCGCTGTGGGCAAAGGCAGGGCCTGTCCCGCTGGACAGGACGAAGCATCCGGCGACGTGGTGCTAAGCTGGCCAATGCGGGATAACGCCTGCACAGACAGCTTGGGGGCATAAAGGCTGGCCTGAAGCATGGGCGGGGTCAGGGTTAAATCGGCACTGCCCTGCCCCGAAAAAGGAAAGCCGCCAAATGTGCCCTGTATCTTGGAAAGCCGCAGGTCTTTCTCACCCCGCACCACAGCAATCTGCACTTTGGTGTCAGAGGAAAGGGTATAGGCCACCACCCCATTAAAGCGCGGCGTGGCCT
>JBJTVN010000236.1:0-6614 GCA_046081225.1 Alphaproteobacteria bacterium | reverse complement strand
GAACACGACCATCCCGCTCCGTCCTGTGCCGTTTGATCAGGACGCTGCGCTCTGTTAAATCCAGAATCTTATTCTTATTCATACACACCTGATAACACATCCAAACCTATAAAGCTAGAGTTCAGTCGATAGGGGTATAGTTATTGTTTTTTTTGATAATCAATCCATCATGCATTTTTATCCACGCAGGGTTTCTTTCAGTCGCAAAATATCCTCCCACACCTGTTGTTTTTGCAGAGGGCTGCGCAGCAGGTATGCGGGGTGAAAGGTGGGCACCACGGGAATCTGGCTGCCCGTTAGGGGATAAACGTGGCCCCTGAGGCGCATGATGGGGGTGTCATTGTTTAAAACAGCCTTGGCCACCATGCCCCCCAGCAGCAACAGGGATTTGGGGGTGACCAGGCGAATATGCTCCCGCAGGAAGGGCAGCATCTGGGCAACCTCATGGGGTGTGGGGACCCGATTGCCGGGGGGACGCCAAGGGATCAGGGTGGTGATGTAACAGTGATCCCGCGGGTATCCCGCCGCCCCCAAAATTTGCGTGAGCAAATGCCCCTGCAGCCCCAAAAAGGGACGGCCGGACTGGTCCTCTTCGTTGCCTGGGGCTTCCCCGATGACCATGATGTCGGGATTCAGGGGCCCCTCCCCAAACACCAGATGGGTGGCCGTTTGCCGCAGGGCGCAATCCTTCAGATGTTCCAAAGCCCCCCGCAGGGCCGCCAAATTCGCAAAGGAAACCGGTGCCTCTGGCACAGGGGCCACTCCCGCCGCAGATACAGAAACAGGGGGGGGGGCTTTGGGAAGGGAGTCTTTGGGAAGGACCTCTTTGGGGGGAGCCCACCACGTCAGGGGTGTATCCGATGCCACCTCATCCGCCCCGATGGACACCAAAAACCGCGCCAAGGCGGTTGAGGACATCACAGGCCTGTTGGTCATAACAAAAGATTCACCGTTTGCCCCCATCGTCTTAAATCCAACCCTTTCCTTGCGTCTGTGTCCAAGTGCCATTATAATGGTGCGATTATAACAAAATAAACGCGCCACAACAGCCGCCAACACAACGATAAACCATTATGGCCTCTCTTTCACAGGTTTTTTTTCCGCGGGGGCGGTGGGTTTGCATGGCCCTGTGTCTCCTTGTTTCCATAACGGCGTGCCAGCCTAGGGATGACACCAAAGATACCGCCCCAGAGCCCACCCCTGTAACGGAAAAGCCGGCCCCCCCGCTGCCGGATACCTTGGCGGGTAGCTTTCTGATTTCCCAGTTTGCCCAGCGGAACGAGGACCCCCAAAAGGCCTATACCCACGCCCAGATTGTCCTAGACAAAGGGGGATATGATCCATCCGTGCTGCGTTATGCCCGTCTTTCTGCCCTTTCTGCGGGGAACATTCAGGGGGCCTTGCGCGATAATACCCGCTTGAGGGCCGAGGATCGGGATATATCCTTTTATGTTCTCTCTTTTTTTCAGGCCTATCAAAACAAAAACTGGGATCAGGCGGCGTCGTTTTTGCCTCCTTTGGCCGCAAACGCCAGTTACCAAAGCCTGGAGCCCCTGTTTCGGGCATGGCTGGGCGTGGCCCGCGCCGCGGATACCGCCCCCCAAACCCAGCCAATGTCTAATGATGTCAAAGACGCTTTTGCTGATGGGGCCGCGGGGGATATGGCCGTTTTGTCCAAAATTCAGCAGGGCTATGCCTTGGCCCTGTTGGGACAACCGGATGCGGGTTTGGGGAGTCTTCGGGCGGCCTTTGCGGACCTTAAGGCCATGCCCGTAAGCGTTATCATCACCACGGCGGCCCTGATGCACCAGCAAAATCAGTCCATAGAGGCGGGATTTTTCCTGCGCTCTGGTATGGATGCGGATATGACGCAAACCGCACTGAATATGGCCAAAAACGGGGATTTGCCCCTGATGACCAATCCGCTGCAGGGGATTTTTTATTTGTTTCAGGATCTGGCCTCGGTGTTCAATCGCCCAGGGACCGAGGATCACGCCCTGATGTATGCAACACTGGCCCATGCCATGATGCCGGAAAATCCGTTTGTGACCCTCAGCCTTGGCCAGATTTTGGCGGATATCGGGGCCGAGAGACAGGCGAATGCCGTGTATCAACGTGTCCCCGCCACAAACCCCCTGTTTTGGGTTGCCACGTTGTATCGTACCCATTTGACCATCAAACAGGATAATACCAAAGACGCCCTGACTCTGATGGCCCCCCTGTATGATCGCTATCCTGACAACATCACCATCAAAAGCCTGTATGCGGATTTGTTAAAATCATCATTGCGGTTTTCCGATGCCTTGCCGCTGTATGATGCCCTGATTCAGGCATCACAGGCCGCCCCGCAGGGTCGTTTTTATGCCAGTCGGGGTATGTGCTATGAACGCTTAAAACAATGGGATGCGGGGGAAAAAGACCTGCTGAAGGCCCTTGATCTGCAACCCCAAGATCCCTTGATTCTGAATTATCTGGCCTATTCTTGGATTGATCGGGGGGTGAATTTGGATCGGGCTGTGGCGCTGCTGGAAAAAGCCCTGAGTCTTGCCCCCAACAATCCGGAAATTCTGGACAGTCTGGCGTGGGGCTATCATAAAAAAGGCAATAATGACAGGGCGCTGGAGGGCCTGCAGAAAGCCGTGGCCCTTTCCCCCGATGAACCTGTGATCCTCAGCCATTACGGCGATGTTCTCTGGGCCATGGGAAAGCATCGACTGGCGGGCTTTGCTTGGGACAGTGCGCTGGATATTGTCCGGTCCCATAAAAAAACCAACCCCCAAAAAACACTGGACATCACAGAGGAAGAGCTGGTGGAAAAACTCAGACAAAATCCGTAAGGGTGTATCCTGATTTTTTGTTTTCCCCCACAGGGCTGTTTATGTCTGAGGATAAAGACAGGAAAAGGCGGGGCGGGGCAATCGGAGGACGGAGGACCGAAAAAAATCTTCCGTCTTCCGTCCTCGGTCCTCTGATATCCGTCCCCCCGCCCCGTTCTTTCCCATCAACGTTTCAGACATGAATAACCCTGTCCCTTGGATTTCTTCCTGGATTTCTTCCCTTGGCCTAGGGGCGAAGATATGGCATAACCAAAGCCGCTATGGATCATTCTTATCGCGTTTTGGCCCGAAAATACCGCCCCCAGATGTTTCAGGATCTGGTGGGGCAGGATGCCTTGGTGACGTTATTGCAAAACGCCATTCGCTTAAAACGCATTCCCCATGCCGTTTTATTAACCGGTGTGCGCGGGGTGGGAAAAACCACAACGGCCCGCATTCTGGCCCGCGCCGTGAACTGTGTGGGGCCTGAGGGGGACAGGACAGAGCCATCCCTGGAACCCTGCGGCGTGTGTGAACATTGCCGCGATATTCTGCAGGACAAACATTTGGACGTTCTGGAAATGGATGCCGCCAGCCGAACAGGGGTTGAGGACATTCGGGAACTGATTGACAGTGTGAAATACCGCCCCGTGCGCAGTCGGTTTAAGGTGTATATCATCGATGAAGTCCATATGCTCAGCCGCAATGCCTTTAATGCTTTGCTGAAAACGCTGGAGGAGCCCCCGCCCAGCATTCTGTTTATCTTTGCCACCACGGACGCCCATAAAATCCCCATTACGGTGCGCTCTCGGTGTCAACGTGTGGATTTGCCCCGTGTGTCTGTGGCCACATTATCCCCTTTTTTACAAAGCATTGCGCAGAAAGAAGATGTGGCCCTCACCGAACCCGCCAGTCGCTTGTTGGCCCATGCCGCCGAAGGGTCGGTGCGGGATAGCCTTTCGTTGCTGGATCAGGCCATTGCCCTGGCCGATGAAGCGGGAGTTTCAGAGGCATTGGTGACGCAAATGCTGGGGCTGTGTGATGTGCAACCGTTGCTCACCCTTATGGGGCATTTGTTTGCGGGGGAGGTGCCGCAGGCCTTGGATGCCTTTGCGGGGCTTTATGCCAAAGGTATGGACCCGTTGATGCTGATGGAGGATATGTTGCGCCTGACGCATTTGCTGTCCCGCGCTGCCTGTCGCGAAGCCGAGGTGTTGAGCGAGCAAGAGGCTACCTTTTTTGAAACCTTTACCCCGCGCCTGTCGGTGCCGATGTTAACGCGCACGTGGCAGATTCTGCTGAAGGGACAAAGCGAAATCTCCCTGAGCCCCCACCCTGAGCGGGCCATGGAAATGCTGATCATCCGTTTGGGCTATGTGTCCCAGATTCTGGACATATCCCCAACCGCTGAGGGGGAGCACCAAGACGGGGCAAAAAAAAAAGTCCTGATGACCTAATAGCGTCCTTTTCATCGCCTTTGCCCCTGCAGAACGAGGCACCCCCATCCTGCCCCCCCACCATCGATGCCTTTGTGGCGGCTGTGCGGGCATCCAAAGAGGGATTGCTGGCGGATGCCTTGATCAATGATTGGGTGGTCACGGATTATGCTGAGGGGCGTTTGCACATCACCCTGAAAAACGGTAAACAAAAGGCTCTTTTGCCCACGCTGCGTGCTGTTGTGGCCAAGATCTGCGGCAACAGTTGGCAGGTTGTGGTCACAGAGACCACCGAAGCCGACACCCCCCCCACACTGGCATCCCGCTATCACCAAGAATCGCTGGATCAAAAAGAAAGCCTGAAAGCAGACCCCCTGTTGCGTCAGGCGCTGGATGTTTTTAACAATTGTCTTTTAACACAGGTTTTGCCCCATGATTAAAGCCATCGTCATTCCCGCCCGCTATGGATCCCAAAGATTCCCCGGCAAGCCTCTGGTCCCAGTTGCCGGTGTCAGTATGATTCAGCGGGTGTGGCACAGTGCCCAGCAGGTAAGGGGCATAGATCATTGTGTTGTGGCCACCGATGATGACCGGATTGCGGATCATGTGCGTGCCTTTGGCGGGCGTGTGGTGATGACCGATCCTGCCTGTGAAAACGGCACGGCCCGCGTTCAGGCCGCTTTGATGGTGCTGGATCAAGAGGGCATCCGCGTGGATGCCGCCCTGAATGTGCAGGGGGATGCGGTGTTGACGCCCCCGTGGGTGATGCAGGCTTTGGTGGATCACTTAGGGATGTACCCCGTTGTCACGCCGGCGGTGCAACTCAGCCCCGCGCAGCTGGTGGCCCTGCAAAACAGCAAAATCACAAAACCCAGCAGTGGCACGCTGGTAACCTTTGATCAAAGGCACCGCGCGTTGTATTTTTCCAAAACCATCATCCCCTATTTACGGACCGTGCCGGATTCAGGCATAATGCCCGTTTATCGCCATATTGGCCTTTATGGCTACACGCGGGGGGCTCTGTCATCGTGGCTGCAAACTCCGCCCACACCCCTGGAGCAAGTGGAGCAACTGGAACAGCTGCGCCTTCTGGAAACCGGTGTGCCCATTCAGGTGGTGGTGGTGGATTATCGGGGGCGGACCCATGCCTCCATCGATCATCCTTTGGACGTGGCGGAGGTTGAGGCCATCATAGAACGCGAAGGCGATCTTATGGACCCGCACTGAGGGACGCATCGGAAAACAACACCAATCCCACCATACAGATCACAAAGGCAAAACCCGCCCGAAGGTCCGTGGGATCCGGTGTTTTGGTCAGTTTATGGTACAGGGTAATCCACAAAGGCGCCGTACAAATCAACGCCACCACATATGACGGGTTGGCCACACCCCGCATGGCGTACATTTTAAACAGAATCAACCCCGCCAACGACAGCAACAGCAACACCCCGCCGATCAGGGCAGAGGGGGCAAAGGCATCCCGAATTTTGACTTGGGGCATCAGGAACACATAACTCAGGGCGCTGGTGATTCCCGCTGCCACCCCCGTGGCTGCCATATAGGCCAACCCAATGTCTGGCAAATCCCCATAATCCAGGGCCACCTTGCTGGCGGCATCAATAAAGGCCCCAAGAATGGCAATCACAAGGGATATTTTAATGGCATTGCGGGCAATGGGATCATGCCGCATGGCGGATAACGATACAATCCCCCCCACCAAACACACAATCACAGCCCCCGTTTGCCACAACGGCCACGCCACCATCAAATCACGATACGCCGGATCATACACCACCCATCCCAAAAAGATAAACGCAATGGAAATGGGCGTTAATCGTCCCACGGTGCCAGCCCCGTAATCTTGGGCGGCGCGAAACATCAAAAAATCCAAAATCAGAACGACAAAACCCGCAACGGCGGATAGGATATAAAAATGAATATCATCGGGCATGGTAACAAAAAACGCCAAAGGCCCAAAGGCCACCGCGGCCCCCATCCCCCGATACAACGAAAGAACCTTAGCATCCGCCCGCGATAGTCCTGTGGACAACAAATAGCCCGCAAGACTTATCCCCGCCAGCAGAGCGTACATCCACCACATAAAAACCCATCAAAGCCGTAACATCAAAAACGACCATAGCCCACGCCCTGTTTCCATGAAAGGGAAATTTGGGGGAAATGACAGGGGGACATGACAGATGTATGAACCGTTGGATTAGGGCTGTTTATGTCTGAGGATCAAGAAAGGAAAAGGCGGGGCGGGGCAATCGGAGGAAGGAAGACGGAAGATTTTTTTCGGTCCTCTGTCCTCCGTCCTCCGTCCTCCGATTGAGCTCGAATTTCTGATGGCTGATGCGGAAAG
>JBJTVN010000235.1:0-2494 GCA_046081225.1 Alphaproteobacteria bacterium | reverse complement strand
CCAAGGACCTGTAGGGGATTCAGGGCCGATTGAGGTTCCTGAAATACAAAGCCGATCTCTCCGCCCCGAATGGACCGCAGATCCTTGAGGGGAAGGGTGAGAAGATTCTGCCCCCTCCAGAGAATCTCCCCCGTATAGGGGGACGTTAAGCCATCATCCAACAGCCGCAGCACCGCCCCCGCCGTTAATGTTTTGCCTGAACCGCTTTCCCCCACAAGCCCAACACACTGGCCAGAAAGCACATCAAAGGTGGCGTTGTGCACCAAGAGCTTTTCCAACGTCACAGACAACCCACGAACAGAAAGCAGGGGGGCAGAGGTCATGGCAGAACTTTGAAAACTTTTCCGGCGTTGGGCATTTCGGGATCGGGTTCAAAAGACACCGACAGCGTGTTTTTTTTGCCCGTGACAAGATTGGTTAGGCCTTGGAAAAAGGCATGGCCTTGGGTCTGAAACTGGGGATTATCCCTCACAAAGGTTTCTTCCAGGCTGGATAAACGGTTCGTGGCCATAGCGAGAGCTTCTTGCTCAGAAACCCCAGATTCCTTGGCAAAATACCCCAGCCATGTTTTCATGATGCCCAAATCCTTGAAAATGCTGGCCATGCCCTCAACCTGAATTCCATCGGGCAGGGTGAAGGGTTGCTCGGCAACAGAGTCTTGCCCCTTGCGCCATTTGTCTATGGCTTGTGTCACCCCCCGCATCATCGCACGGTTGGAAAGATCAAACAGACCCGCCACATACCACCGATCTGTGTAAACCCATTGATCCAGAGAGGGTGTTTTTAACGTCAGATCCACCGCCACCCCCGTTTGGGGCAGTTTGTTCAGCAGGAACAGAGCAAAATCCTCTTTCTGAACCCCCAGAGAGGCCCTCAGAGAGCGTTTAAAGGCCTCTATCTGGGCAGGGGCGGCTTCCCCCGCCAGAAACAGGCTGGCCAGCTCCAGACGTCCCCCACGAAATTGCCCTTGCTCGATTTTCAGATGGGACAAACGCACATCCCGCAGCCCCACAGTCAATATCCCTTGGTCCGTTGGCGATGACAGGGATACGTTGGTGATGATGGTGGATAAATCCCGCGCCACCGAGATCTGCTCGGCGAATAAAATGGTTTTGTTTTCCGCGCCTTTTTTTTGAACGTCGGTATAAACATTGTGCAAAACGATGCGGCCGTCTTCAAAACGGATGCTGTCAAAGGTCACTTTGCTGTCGGTGGTTTTTTCAAATTGATAAAGGATGGCTTGCACGACGGGATAGGCGGGATGGGATACCTTTAAAATCTGCATCACCACAAAAAACAGGCCCACCAGAACCAGAAGACCCACACAGGCCAGAACAACCCTGCGGGACGTGATGTTTATAGATTTGATGTTAATGTTTAACGCCATAACCCCGTTTCCACCCTTCGTAACACAGTGTCCATAACAGGGCTGTCACCCCAAAAACCACCCAAAGCCCTAGGCGCAAATCACCGTCATGATGCCCCGTCATGGCATAACGCATCCCATCAATCATGTAAAAAATGGGATTAAAATCAATCATAAAGTGCCAAGCGGGATCCAGATTCTGCACCGAATAAAACGTCCCCGACAAAAACGACAGGGGGGCCACCACAAAGTTGGTGATGGTGGCCACATGATCAAATTTTTCAGCCCACATGCCCGTTAAAACCCCCACAAGGCCAAGGGACACCCCCCCCAAAATCCCGTGAAAGGCCAGAAATTCAGGATGATGCACCGAAAGGGGTACAAACATCGTCATGGCCAAGGCCACACTCAGGGCCACCATAACCCCCCGCGTCATGGCAGCGGCGGCCATGGCCAAAAGGAATCCCGTGGTGCTCAAGGGCGCCAGCAACACATCCACCAAACATCCATTCATTTTGCTGATAATCAAAGACGATGATGAATTGGCAAAGGCATTTTGCAAAAGCGCCATCATCATCAGCCCAGGCGCCAAAAATTCTGGAAACGTCAGTCCCCCCACGCGGGTTTCATCCGAATGATGCAGGGCCACTTGAAACACCGTTAAAAATAAAAGGGTTGTCACCATGGGGGCCACCATGGTTTGCATCCAAACTTTGACAAAACGGCGTGTTTCTTTTTGATAAAGAACCCAAACGCCCAAAGCTTGGGTTGAAATCGCGTTGTTCATAATGTCCCTTTGGTGACGATCATGGTTTAGGGGAAGATCATGACGTGTTCCCCGCCACTTGGCAAGCGGGGAGAAATCAAGTGGGCTCCTCCAAAAGCCCCAGAACCGTCTCTGCCGCCACGGCAGCGGGTTTTTGGGGCGGATTTGTGGGATAAAGGGCGGCCAAGGCGCTTTCGATATCCTAAATCATCTGGGTGCGTTTTTCTGGGGATAACAGGGTTATCATGGCGTTGGTCAGGGTGTCTGTTGTGGCGTTTTCCTGAATGTATTCGGGAAAAATGGCTTTGTTGGCCAAGATGTTAATCAGGCTGGCGTAGTTTACCCGCACCAGGCGGCGCACC
>JBJTVN010000234.1:0-4588 GCA_046081225.1 Alphaproteobacteria bacterium | reverse complement strand
CATCCAGAAAAATAGACGCCCATAAACCCTCATGGACCCCTCACCCCTGAAAAATCCACAAAACCATCCCCTGTCGGCCTAAACAACAAGAAAAATACCCCTATCCCACCTCACGCATCGGGAATTTTGCAAGGGGCTCTTTTTTATCTTTTTTTCATAACGCGTGGGGTTGTGTTGTTTTTATGTTACACCTTTAAGGGAATATAAAAAAAATTTTAGTATTTTTTTTTGATTTTTGTTATACACTATGGTATTTTCTCTATTTTGTATGTCTTTTTCAGGGGTCGTGATGATCTTGGATTTTCAGAAAAATGCCGCAATTTCTCATCATTATACCTATCATGAGGGAACATCTGCACAGCGTGAAATACCCGTAATTGCAAAAAAAACACTTTATTACCAGCCTATTGTGGATGTATCCCGATCCCAAGTGGTGTTTTATGAAGCGTTGCTGCGGTTTGTGGCCCAAGATGGGTCGGTGTTTTCCCCCGCATCCTTTGTGCAGCGGGCAGAGGCGGATGGGTCCATCATCGGTCTGGATACAGACAGTTTATCCATGGCTTTCGGGATTTTGGGGGACAATCCGTCGCTGACCTTAAGTATAAATGTATCCTGCTTGTCCCTAGAAGATCCCCTGTGGTTCCTGCGGTTTACCCATCTGGCCAAAGCCCATCCCGATGCCCTATCCCGTTTTATGGTCGAGGTCACGGAAACGCGGAATTTTTCCCTGTCCCAACAGGCATCCCATCGCTTGCGGGACATCCACGCCATGGGGGTGCGGCTGGCTTTGGATGATGCGGATCATGTGCCTTTTGCCTGTGTACAGGCCTGTCTTGAGGGCGGTGTTCCGGTGGATTTTTTGAAAATCAGCCGACACTTAACCTCGACTTGGCAAAACGGCGCCCCCCCTCATCAGGGACTAGCTTTGTTATCCTTGGCGGAAGATTACGGACTGATGGTGATTATGGAGGGCGTCGAAACAAAACCCCAAAGCGATGCCCTGTGCGCCCAGGGTTTGTTTTTGCAACAGGGGTATCATTGGGGCCAGCCAGCGGGGACTTTGGGATCTCTGCTGCCGTTTTAGGGCCTGTGGATAACTCTGTGGATAAAGAAAAAGGACTTGAGAAACAAAGCCTTTAAAATCACCCTTTGGTTTTACGGGATTTTTTTATGATGATCTTAGTAAATTGTTTTTCAATGATAAAAAATCATTGCCCTGAATGATCCATCGGTGTTTCTGGGGATTTTTGTGTTTTTTGGGGGTTGTGGATAACCTGTGAGTTGTTTCCCCCCAGCCGTGCCTGCAACGCCCCCAAAGGCAGGGTTTGCAGATCCCCCCAGTGGCTTTGCAGCGTTTGGATCATGGTTTCAACGGCGGGTTTTTCATCGGGGGTAAAGGGACTGAGAACATAATCATGAACCTGCGTTTTGTGCACAGGGCGCCCGATGCCCAAACGCACCCGCAAATAATCAGGGCCCAACAATCGGTCCAGATCACGTAGGCCATTGTGTCCCCCATGCCCCCCCCCGACTTTGATTTTTATTTTCCCCAGCGGCAAATCCAAATCATCATGAAAGACAACCAATTGATCCGGCGTTTTCTTGTAAAACGTTAACACATCATGAACGGCCAGACCTGATCGGTTCATATAGGTTTGGGGCTTCACCAACAAAAGGCCGCCTGCGGTGCGACTGATCAGGCTGTGGTGTTTGGCCTGCCACGCGGGGGCCCGCGCCAAGGCATGCAAAGCCTCCACCACCATCATCCCCACATTGTGCCGATGCAGGGCATAAGCGGCGGTGGGATTGCCAAGACCAACAAAAACACAGCGCATGGTTTAAAATCAGGGATTTACATTGCCGCATAATTTGGTATAAACGATGCCCTTTGGCAAGCCTTTAACGTGCGTTCATGAAAATTTTAACCTGCAATGCGAATCGACCGCTGGCGGAAAGCATCTCCGCTATTCTGGGCGTGCCTTTGACACAGGCGTCGGTGAAGCGGTTTGCAGACATGGAAATTTTTGTTGAGGTCCACGAAAACGTGCGCGGTCAGGATGTGTTTGTTATCCAGCCCACGTCCTATCCAGCCAATGACCATTTGATGGAGTTGCTGGTGATGATGGATGCCCTGCGTCGGGGCTCTGCGCGGCGGATTACGGCCGTGATTCCCTATTTTGGGTATGCCCGTCAGGATCGTAAATCGGGTCCCCGTACGCCCATTTCCGCCAAGCTGGTGGCCAACTTGATTACCGTGGCGGGGGCCAGACGTGTGTTGACACTGGATTTGCATGCTGGCCAGATTCAGGGGTTTTTTGATATTCCCACCGACAATTTATACGCTGCGCCGGTGTTTGTTGAGGATATCCAGCGCACCTTTGCAGGGCGCGTCCCCGTGATTGTATCCCCCGATGTGGGCGGTGTCATGCGGGCGCGGGCCATTGCCAAGCGTTTGGGCGGTGATTTGGCCATTATTGACAAGCGCCGTGAAAAAGCGGGCCTTTCTGAGGTCATGAACATCATCGGGGACATTCGGGATCGCCCCTGCATTATGGTGGATGATATTGTGGATTCCGCGGGCACCCTGTGCAACGCGGCGGTGGCCCTGAAAAATCAGGGGGCGTCCAGCGTGTCCGCCTATGTTACCCACGGCGTGCTGTCGGGGGGGGCTGTGGCGCGGGTGATGGAATCTCCTCTTGAAACTTTGGTGATAACCGATAGTATCGTTGCCACAGATGACGTGCGTCATGCTGAAAAAATTCGTCAATTGACCATTGCCCCGCTGCTGGCGGAAGCCATGGTTCGTATTGCAGAAGACCGTTCCGTATCCAGTTTATTTTAAAGGAGTTAAATCATGAGTTCCCCCGCCCGCAGCATTCCCGTCACCACCCGCACCGAAACGGGCAAAAACGCCATGTACCGCCTGCGCGGCACGGGGCGCGTCCCTGGTGTTGTTTATGGGGGGGGCGCTGACAACGTGACCTTTTCCCTGGACATTCGGGATTTGATGGCGGGATTGCATAACGAATCCTTTTACGCCACCGTGTACGAATTGACCCCCGATCAGGGCAGTCCCATCCGCGCCCTGCCCAAGGCCGTTCAGTTCAACCGCGTCACGGACCAGCCGATTCACGTGGATTTCATGCGTGTGACGGACAAAACGAAAATCAAGGTCTCGGTGCCGCTGCACCTGACCAACACCGAAAAATGCCGTGGTCTAAAGGCCGGCGGTGTCCTGAACATCGTGCGCCACACCGTCGAGGTTCTGTGTTACGCCAGCAAAATCCCATCCCATTTTGAAATTGACCTGCTGAATGCCAAAATCGGGGATGCCATCAAATCCAGCGCCCTGACCCTGCCCGAGGGTGTGACCTTTGCCATCACCGACCGTGATTTCACCCTGGCCACCATTGTTGCCCCCAAAAGCGGCGCAACGGGTGAGGGGGAGTGAGGGGGCAGGGGGCAGGTGACAGGTGGACAGGTGACGGGGAACAGGTAAGGCCTTGAAAGAGATTCTTGTCATTGCGGGCGTGAATGGTTCGGGGAAAACGACGTTTGCCCATTCTGTTTTGCCGCTGATGGGCATTTCAACCTTTGTGAATGCGGATCATATTGCTAGGGGGCTGAATCCGCTGGATGTGTCCCATGTGGATATTCACGCCGGCCGCATTATGCTGGGCACGCTGCGGGATTTGATGCATCAGGGGAGCAGTTTTGCCTTTGAAACCACGTTATCCGGCAAAGGATATGTGAATATGCTCGCAGATGCCCGTCGTTTGGGGTATCGGGTAAGAATGATTTATTTATGGTTGCCGGATGCAGCCACCGCCTGCTCCCGTATCAAAAAACGTGTTTTGCAAGGCGGCCATTTTATCCCCGAAAAAACCGTAGAACGTCGGTTTTACAAAAGCTTGGATTCCCTGTTATTCGCGTATATTCACGTTGTTGATAAAATTGAAATTATCGATTATGATAACCGTCATTGTCCCCAAGTGATTGCGGTGTATAATCATCACCAATGGTGCATAAAGGATTCCCCCAAATGGCAACAGATCCAGACGATGATTGGCAGGAGCGCTTTGAAGCCGCTTTGAAAAAAGCCGGCCCCATCATTGCGGAAACGATTATTAAAGATTCCCAGCGTTACGGAACGCCTTTGATCCTGCGGGATAAAAATGATGCGCTGATGTTTTTAAACCCCTACACCTTCGCGCGTATTCCGCCCGAAGATTTCGAAAAACCCATCCCCTATCCCCTGCCGACCCAGATTCCCGATTGGGTCTGAGCGGCAGAGGGGGGGATCAGTGGGGGAGAGGCCCCGTGGGGGACCTCTGATCACACAATTTTGACTTTGACCTCCTTATCAAAATCATCGTATTTGATAGAGCTTATTGGACCGTATGTTTCTTGTGCGTTATAAATCTCTCGAGCAGCCTCCTCGATATCATCAGGGTAATTGAAGCTTTCGCCCCAATTGCCCATAAACATCCTAACACCAAACCCCTTTTGGGGGTTCAGCTCTTTGAGCTGACTGAGGATTTCCTCACGAGTCAAGGCGTTAGTCAAGGCGTTGTTGGCCATGATGAAA
>JBJTVN010000233.1:0-3831 GCA_046081225.1 Alphaproteobacteria bacterium | reverse complement strand
ATCTGGCCCAGCGCAGCGGGGTTGGCAAAATTCACGGTCTTTAGATAGGACACCGCCCCAAACCACAGGGGCAGGGTGATCAGGGTGGTGACGATGGCCTTTTTCCCAATCAGGGGTTTTTGCGGGGCGCCAAGGTCTTGGCCCACCTGTCCCTGCGCGTTGGGGGTATAACGCCAAGGCAGCATCATGAAAAACACAATCCACCACACCAACACAAACACAATCAACTGGGACATAAAGCCCATACATCCCCCTGATCCCTGACACATCCCAAAGATGCACGCATGGTATACCGGTTTTTGCAAAACGCCATAACATTTTTCGGATTATTTTCTTGACGACCCGTGTGCAATTTGGAATAACAGGGGCCTTGAATAAAACAGGCTTGGTTTTGCAACGTCATGGATTTGAATTTGAACGTCATACACGAAACATGGGGAACGAAACGCATTTGTCATGCGTGCAGCACCCGTTTTTATGATATGAACAAATCTGAGGTCATCTGCCCCAAATGCGACACGCCCTTTAGTGCTGAAAGCATCCTGAAATCCCGCGGTGCCCGTTTGGAGCGCGAGGTGGACTTTCTGCCCAAAAGTGACGTTGCCGTGGATGTGGATGACATTGACATTCCCGACGATGACTTCATCCCTGGGAATGAAGACGACATAGACGCCGATTTGGACACACCGCACTTGGATGAGGACGAAGAGGACGTTTAACACAGTTTTTATGGGGCTATAGCTCAGCTGGGAGAGCGCTTGCATGGCATGCAAGAGGTCAGCGGTTCGATCCCGCTTAGCTCCACCATAAACCTAGACGTTAATCTTTACAAGCTCATAATGGCTTGATTAAAATGTCGTATGTAACCTTAAAGGATTGTTTTTATGATTATGGATTCTGTCAGCCCTTCATTAAAATCTTTTTTGTTGCGCATTTTTATTATTATAGGCTTATTTTTTTTACTTAATCCCTTTCATGTTGTTGAAGGGGGTAATCGGGGTGTCAGTATTACTTTAGGAACCATTAAAAACGAGCCTTTGAATGAAGGCCTTCACTTTATTATTCCTTTTATAACAAAAATTAAGGATATTTCTATTCGCGTCGAAAAAAATGAAATCCAGACGCAAGCTGCGAGTAAAGATTTACAAAACTTAAGTATCCAAGCTGTGATTGGTTGGCAGGTTTCCCCAGAATCTGTTACAGATATCTTTCGTAAGTACGGGGATTTATCCGATCTTGCCTCTCGTTTGATTTTACCAGAAACCCTTTCTGCCATCAAAGCGGAAACTACAAAGTTAACGGCAGAACAAATTCTTCAGCAAAGGCAGAAACTTGAGGATTCAATTTTAAAAGAAATCCGATCAAGGGTTTTTATAGAGGGGGTTACGGTTGCCACCTTTAATATTTCCAACTTTGAATTTTCTAAAGAGTTTGGTCAGGCTATTGAGGATAAACAAGTTGCCCAGCAACAGGCCCAAAAAGCTTTCTATTTAACAGAAAAAGCAAAAAATGAAGCCCAAGCCCTTAGAGAACGGGCAAAAGGGGAAGCCGATGCGGAAATTGAGCGTGCGCGAGGCATTTCAGAATCCCAAATCATGATTGCAAAAACATTGAACTCGGAAATTTTACATCGGCAGTGGATTAATAAATGGGATGGAAGACTGCCATCAACCCTTGCTGGATCTAACGCTAACTTTTTGCTCTCTTTGCCTAATAAGGGAACATCTACACCTTAGCATCAATAGATGTTGTTTTGAAAACATTTTATTTTAGCTTTGGGTTTATGTTCATTGTTTTCGAAGGCGGCGATGGTGTTGGAAAATCCACGCAGATCACCCAAGTTTCCCGCCATTTGAACCGGATGGGCATTGCCCACATCACCACGCGGGAACCTGGGGGCACCCCCCCTGCGGAGGCCATTCGTCAGGCTCTGTTATACGAAAAAAACCAGCCTTGGCCCCTGTGGGCGGAGGTTTTTCTGGTGGCAGCCGCCCGCGCCCATCATCTGGCTCATGTCATTCGCCCTGCCTTAGCCCGCGGGGATTGGGTTTTGTGTGATCGGTTTTGTGAATCCACCCGTGCCTATCAACATCAGGCCTATACAGAGAATCCCGCCCTGTTTGATGCCATTTTGCATCAAGCCACGGGGGGATTGCGCCCCGATTTGACGTTTGTCTTTCATCTGAACGAAGGCGAGCGCCTGAGCCGCCGCCCACGGAATCACGCCGATTGCTTTGAATCCCGAAATCATGATTTCCAACACCAAGTGGCCGCCCATTTTGCCAAGTTGGCCCAAAATCCCCCTGCGGATTATGTCTTTCTGCAGGCCGATCAGCCCATTGGAACATTAACGGAAATGATTGTGGACACCCTGATGGCAAAACACGCGGATGGGGTGTGAGGGGAAAGCTTGCATTTCCTCATGATTTTTTTATGGGGTTATGGTAGAATGAGAAGGTGTGTTTCAAAGAGTATCCCATGATGATGCGTGTTCACCTTCCCCCCGATTTGCAGCGCGATGTTCAGGCGGTTTTGGCCTCAGGGGCCTTTCGGGATACCGATGATCTGATTGCACAGGCCCTGCGAACATTATTGATGGATCATGAAACCTTTTTGGAGATGCAGGCGCGGGCCAAAAGGGCCGAGGAGAGCCCTGAAAATCTGGTGGATGGGGAAGAGGGCTTTGAAAGGCTCAGGACCAAACATGGTCTGGATGCCTGATGTTTCGGTTTGTTGTCACCAAAGAGGCCCTTGAAGAGCTGGATAGAGAGATTGCGTATTCAAAACAGCGTTGGGGCGTCCAAAAAGCCAGTGTTTATCGTAAAGAACTGCTGGCGTTGGTTAGAAAAATTTCTGAAAATCCAGAAGGATATGCAGAGAATCCCCTGTATGGTCCCAGTCTGCGCACCGTTCGTTTTAAAGGCAATCGCATTGTTTATACGCTGAACAAAAAAGACAAAACCGTCATTATTTTGGGATTTCCCAGCATACATAAGGCGCAGCCGCAGTGAGTGGGGCGTGTGGGGAATACGATCTGCACCCTCTCCCCGTTGGGGGCACAACTTTTTTCACTCCCCCATCACCACGCTCTATTCATCCCAAAACTCAGGCTTTCGTTTTTCCAAAAAGGCGGCCATGCCCTCTTTTTGATCGTGGGTGGCAAAGACGGCGTGAAACAGGCGACGTTCAAAGGCAATGCCTTGGGCCAAGGGGGTTTCAAAGCTGGCCAAAACGGCCTCTTTGATCATCATCAGGGACGGCAGGGATTTTTTGGCCAGGGTCTGGGCCACTTTCATCACATCATCCACAAAGGTTTCCTCTGGCAGGATTTGGCTGATCAATCCCGCCCGCTCGGCCTCTTCGGCAGGGATCATACGACCGCTGAGGCACCAGTCCATGGCCTTGGCCTTGCCGACGCTTTTGCCCAAACGCTGGGTGGCACCGGCCCCGGGCAGGATGCCCAAATTCACCTCGGGCTGGCCAAATTTGGCTGTGGGGGTGGCCAGAATGATGTCACACATCATGGCCAATTCCGCCCCACCCCCCAGCGCAAAGCCCCGAACGGCGGCAATGACGGGCTTGCGACAGGTGGACAGGGCCTCCCACGCGTTGGTGATGTAGTTTTCTTTATAGGCCTCGATATAGGTTTTTTCCTTCATTTCCGCAATATCCGCCCCCGCAGCAAAGGCCTTTTCGGATCCCATGATGACCAGAACCTTGATGGTGTCATCGTGCTGGGCGTGGTGCAGGGCGTCCTTTAGGGCTTGCATCAACGGGGTGCACAGGGCGTTCATGGCACTTGGCCGATTCAGGGTGATCACAAACACCGCC
>JBJTVN010000232.1:0-6961 GCA_046081225.1 Alphaproteobacteria bacterium | reverse complement strand
CAACAGGGATGTGGCCAAAAGAACAGGCGACAAAGCAGGAGAAAGCGGCAAAAACGACAGCATAACGGTTACTGGGGACCCCTTTCGTTGTGATTATTATGATGGGGCAGGGTAGGCTCTGGTGTTTCCAGCGCATGATGGGGTGAAGACAAATCCCCTTTCCCCAACACAACCGTTGCGGAAGGATAGGGGGACAGGGCCTGCTTCACCCCAGGCTCTAAAACGGACAACACGCTGCTGGGAAAAATCCCCAGCCATAACACCAACAGGATGAGGGGGGCGAAGAGGACCTGCTCCCGCCGTGAAAGATCCGAAAGCGCCTTCACCGCATCCCGCGTTATGGGGCCCTGCATCACGCGGCGATACAGCCACAAACTATACACCGCCCCCAACACCAACCCCGTCCCCAGACCCAAGGCCACCCATGGCTGAACGATATAGGTACCGATGAGCACCAAAAACTCCCCCACAAACCCGCTGGTCCCAGGCAAGCCCACACCGGCCAGAATAAACAGCATAAACACCACCGCAAAACGGGGCATCACCTGCGTGACCCCGCCAAACTGATCCATATCCCGCGTTTTTAAACGATCATACAAAACGCCAATGCACAAAAACAGGGCAGCGGATACCAAACCATGACTGAGCATCTGGAAAATAGCCCCCTGAACCGCGGGCACCGTCAGGGCGAACAACCCCGCCGTGACATACCCCATATGGGCCACAGAAGAATACGCCACAACCTTTTTGATATCCGTCTGCACAAAAGCAATCAGGGACGTGTAAATCACCGCCACCAAACTCAGGGCATACACCACGTGGGCGTAGTCCAGCGTCGCCTGCGGCAACATGGGCAGGGAAAAGCGCAAAAACCCATACCCCCCCATTTTCAACAGAACCCCTGCCAGAATCACGGACCCTGCTGTGGGGGCCTCAACGTGGGCATCGGGAAGCCATGTGTGAAAGGGCACCATGGGAATCTTCACCGCGAAAGCCGCAAAAAAGCCCCACCACAGCCACCCTTGCAGAGAGGGGGACAGCAGGGCCGCTGCCCCCTTCATCAAATCGGGGATGCTGCTGCTGCCCGTGGCTTTATACAGGACAATCAGCCCCACCAGCATCAGGATGGATCCCAAAAACGTGTACAAAAACAACTTAAACGTCGCATAAATCCGGCGATACCCCCCCCAAATCCCGATGATCAGGAACATGGGAATCAGAACGCCCTCAAAGAAAATATAAAACAAAACCAAATCCAACGCGCAAAACATCCCGATCATGAAGGTTTCCAAAATCAGGAACGCCGCCATATACTCGCGCACGCGGTGTTTGATGCTGTGCCAGCTGGCCAAAATACAAATGGGCACCAACAACGCCGAGAGCAACACAAACGACAGCGAAATCGCATCCACCCCCATTTGATAGGTCAGACCAAGGGCTGGAAACCATGTAAACTGCTCAACAAACTGAAACTGTCCTGCCTGATGCCCCTGCACATCAAACTGAAGTCCGACATACACGGCCAAACCCAGCACGATCAACGACACAAACAGGGCCAAAACTTTAACATTTTCATCCAAACGCGCCCGCGAATCGGACCCACTCAGCACAATCCCCAAAACCCCCAGCAAGGGCAGATAGGTCATAATCGATAAAATGCCCATCATATCCCCACCCCGCGCACAATCACATACAGCATCACCACGCTGGCACCAGCAAACAGAACCGCCCCATAAAACGGAAGTTGCCCCGTTTGAAACCGCGACAATCGGGCCCCCAGACTCTGGGACAGGGCCACGGCCCCATGGGGCCCAAAGGCATCAATCACGCCCGCATCCACGCCCGAGGAGAAAAACCGCCCCAACGTCCGCGACGGCCTGACAAAAAGAACGTGATACAACTCATCCACATACCACTTGTTATAAACAAATCGATACACCGCCCCCAAACCATCCACCAAACGGCGGCGCAAGGAGGGATTATAACGATAGAAAAACCATGACAAGGCTATGCCCAGAGCGGCAACCTCCAGCGGAAACCACTTCACCCATGCGGGCACGTGGTGGGCGGCCTCGATGATATCGTGGGCTTGGGATACGGCCAAGGTGCCCTGCCAAAACGCCCCGCGATCATGGCCAACAAAGGCCTCGTACCCCACATATCCCGCCCCAATGGCCCCCAAAGACAACACCAACAGCGGCACAATCATCACCGCCGGCGATTCGTGGGCATGGGCCATGACTTTTTCATCGGCCCGTGGCTTGCCATGAAAGGTTAAAAAGATCACGCGCCAACTGTAAAATGCCGTCAAAAACGCAACAAACGCCCCCACGCCGTAGGTCAGATAGGCCCAAGACCCTTGGGACGCAAACAAGGATTCCAAGACAATGTCCTTAGAATAATACCCCGCAAAGGGGAAAATCCCCGACAAGGCCAACGTCCCCACCAGCATCATCCGGTACGTCCACGGAATCACCGTCCGCAGGCCGCCCATCATGCGCATATCCTGTTCGTGGGACAGGGCATGGATCACGGAACCGGCACCCAGAAACAACAGGGCCTTAAAAAACGCATGGGTAAACAAATGGAACATGGCCGCAGGATAGGCCCCCACGCCCACCGCCATCATCATATACCCCAACTGACTGCAGGTGGAATAGGCAATGACGCGCTTTATGTCGAACTGCGTCATGCCCACGGTGGCGGCAAACAGGGCCGTGGCCATCCCCAGCAGCAGAATCACCTGCTGGGCCAGCGGCGCCAGCTCCAGCAACGGGGAGACTCGACACATCAAAAACACACCTGCCGTGACCATGGTGGCGGCGTGAATCAGGGCGGAAACGGGGGTGGGGCCCTCCATGGCATCGGGCAGCCAGACATGCAAACCCAGCTGCGCCGATTTCCCCACCGCGCCCACAAACAACAACAGGGCCAGAAAATCATAAATGGGCAGGGATACGCCGACCAAAGTCACCACTTGCCCCGCGACAGAGGGCAACGCGGCAAACAACGCATCAAACTGCACCGTGCCAAAATGCAAGTAAACCGCAAAAATCCCCAGCGCCAGCCCCAAATCCCCCACACGGTTGACCACAAAGGCCTTCATGGCCGCCGCGTTGGCCGATGGTTTTTCATGCCAAAACCCAATCAACAGGTACGACGCCAAACCCACCCCTTCCCAACCGAAAAACAACTGCACCAGATTATCCGCCGTCACCAGCATCATCATGCAAAACACAAACAGGTTTAAATACGCCATAAACCGCTGGGGGGAGGCATCATGATGCATATACCCCACCGCATAAATATGCACCATCAGGGCCACAGAGGTAATCACCAGCATCATCACCGCAGACAGCGCATCCACGCGCAGCGCCCACGCAATATCCAGCCCCGCCGTTTGAATCCACGGGGCCAAAATGTGTGTTTGGGGATGGCCCAAGACAGCCACATCATAAAACAACCACGCAGAGGCCGCGGTGGACACCGCCATGGCCGCAATGGTGATAAAATTCGTTACCCCCACACCCAAGGACCGCCCCCACAGACCCGCCAGCAAAAAGCCAAAAAGCGTTGAAAAGACAGAAAGTTCGGCTATGCTCATCTGGCGTTCTATCCCTTAAGTGTATCCATGGCGGCCACATCCACCGTGTTATGACGGCGGAAAAAGATCACCAGAATGGCCAGGCCAATGGCGGCCTCGGCGGCGGCCACGGTGAGAATAAAGAAACTGAAAATCTGCCCCTCAACATTCCCGTGGGCCACGGAAAAGGCCACAAAGTTGATGTTCACCGCCAGCAAAATCAGCTCTAGTGCCATCAGCATGCTCAGGACATGGCGGCGATTCAGAAAAATCCCCATGGCCCCCATAACAAACAACAGGGTCGAAAGCAAAAAATAATGCACAACGCCCACAGTCTGCATGAACATATCCAGCATTTACAGCACTCCTTCCCCTGTGGGGGGCTTGGCGAGGGTCACGGTGTCTTCGGGGCGGCGGGCGTTTTGTTGGGCGATGTTCTGACGGCGCACGCCGGAACGCTGGCGCAGCGTCAACACAATGGCCCCGATCATGGCCAGCAGCAAAATCATCCCCGCCGCATAAAACAGGGGGGCATATTGGGTATACAGCACCAAGCCCAGCGTCCGGACATTATCACCCTGCGCGGGCACCAACGCCCCCATGGCCCCCGCCCCGCCCAAGTGGGGGGGGCTATAGACCACCAAAGCCAGAATCTCAATCACAAACACCGCCGCAAAAAAGATCACCCCTTTTTTATGGGGGGCCAGCGCAGAGCGCAGCGCGTCCCGATCCACATCCAACATCATCACCACAAACAAAAACAACACCGCCACCGCCCCCACATACACCACGATCAGCATAAAGCCCACAAACTCCGCCCCGATCATGATCAACAGGGCCGCCGCGTTAAAAAACGCAAAAATCAGGGACAACACCGCATGAACCGTATGCCGCGAAAACACAACCCCCACCGCCCCCAGCAGCAGAAAGAACGAAAAAAACGAAAATAAACCCAGCATCCGCCCCAATGTTCCTGTGTTTGTTTTTTTAAGGATTTTTTTTGTTCATGTATTCAAAAAACGGCGAATCCGGCGACAAAACCAACGTGGTATCGGCGCGGGCCAGCGATTTGCGATAGGCCTCTAACGAACGATAAAAGGCATAAAACGCAGGATCCGCATTAAACGCCGCCGCGTAAATGGCGATGGCTTTGGCATCCCCTTCCCCTCTGGCCTCTTGGGATTTTCGAGAGGCTTCGGCAATCAACACCGTGCGCTCTTTATCGGCCTTGGATCTGATTTGCTGGGCTTCTTCTTCCCCTTGGGCCCGGAATTCACGGGATTCTCTTTCCCGCTCGGACCGCATACGGGCAAAAATGGCTTCGCTGGTTTCCTGCGGCAAATCGGCCCGCTGGATGCGCACATCCACCAACTGAACGCACAGGGTTTGAATTTCTGTGTTCATGTTGTCCCGAATGCGGGTCATGATGGCTTCCCGTTTGTCGGACAAAACATCTGTCAGGGCGTAGCGACCCAGGACCTCCCGCATTGTGGAATTGATCCGATCGCCCAGGTTGGCGTTGGCATTGTCCAAACTGCGCAGGTTTTGGAAGAACTTCAGCGGGTCCGATATTTTAAAATAGGCAAAGGAATCCACGTTCAAACGTTTTTGATCCGCCAAAATCACCTGCTGCTGAGGCGGGGAGATAAACAACGCCTGCTTGGGGTAATACACAACGGACTGCAGGAAGGGCACCTTGGCCTTGAGGCCGGGGTCCAGATGGGCGGCTTTGACCTCCCCAAACTGGAACACGATGGCCTGTTCCCGCTCATCCACAGTAAACAGAATCATGGGCAGAACAAACGCCAGCACACCCAAAACAATAAAGATCACAGGGGTTTTCATGGCTGGCCTCCCACAGGGGTTGAGGGGGTTGAGGGCGCCGCCGCCGGCGCGGCTTTTTTCTGAATCTCAGGCAGGGGCAGATAGGGCACCACGCCCGTGCCGCCGCCTTTGCCGTCCACCACCACGGTTTTGGCGTTTTGCAGGATTTCCTCCAGCGTTTCCAAATACAATCGGCGGGACGTGACGTCTTTGCTGTCTTTATAGGCGTTATACACCGCGGTAAACCGTTTGGCATCCCCCTCGGCCTTGCTGACCACCTGCTGGCGATAGGCTTCAGCCTCTTGGACCAATTTCACGGCCTCCCCTCGGGCGACGGGCAGGATCGAATTGCGATAGGCCTCGGCTTGGTTGCGGCTTTTTTCCTTGTCCGCGCGGGACCGCTGCACATCGTTAAAGGAATCAATCACCGACGGCGGCGGGGCCACGTCCAGCAACTGCACGTTTTTCACCAAAACGCCCGTGCCGTAACTGTCCATGCGGGTTTGGATGGCGGCTAGGGCTTCCTGCTCGATTTCACGGCGGCGCTCGGTCAGGGCGGCCACGATGGGCTTTTTGCCCACAACCTCACGCAGGACACTTTCGGATACGGTTTTCACCGCAACATCGGGGTCGCGCACGTTAAACAAATAATCCCCACCGCTTTTGATGCGCCAAAAGACAATAAAATCAATATCCACAATGTTTTCATCACCGGTGAGCATCATGCCCTCGTCTGGCACATCCTCCCGCGCACTGCGGTCCGCGTAATCGCTGAGGCTGCTGAAGCTAGACCTCCTCCCCGACGATGCGGGACGAAAACCGATGGTGATCCGATTTTCCCGCGTTACCACGGGACGCTCCACAGAGCCAATGGGATAGGGCCAATAATAATGCAATCCGGGGGGGGAGGGTTCGGCCTCGTTGGTCCAACGGCCGAACAGCATTTCAATGCCCACCTGATCGGATTCCACGCGATAAAACCCCGACAACAACCACAACGCCACCGAGGCCATCAGCAGCAACACCACCAAATTGCCCGTGTAACCGCCGCTGGGCAGGGGGTTTTTGAAGTTACCCTTCAGTTTGCGGATCAAATCCTCAAGATCAATGGGGTCTTTGGATGAAGGCGGCGGGCCGCCAAAGGGGCGTTTCGGGCCACCACCACCACCGCTGTATTGCCCCCAGGGGCCGCCGCTGTTTGTCATTGTGGGTTTCCTATTATAGGTTCTGCAGAACTGAGAAACAATGGTCCTATTTGGACCACCGAGGCGCACCCTGTCAACACCCCAACACCGCCTCCCCCAAAAAAAACCTGTTTTGTGGCGGGAAAGACGCATTGCATTCCCTAAAAAAATGGAGTATGCAGGGCGACCATCGTGTCAGTGCTGCCGTGGCTCAGGGGTAGAGCACGTCCTTGGTAAGGACGGGGTCGGAGGTTCGATTCCTCTCGGCAGCACCAGGGGGTTGGGGGGGGAGAGGGCTAACCTTTTTTTAACTTCTATATATGAGCCCCTTGCAAAATTAGATAGATTGGGGTGATTTGGTAGAAAGTGA